>CBJLKR010000063.1:0-11183 GCA_966423695.1 uncultured bacterium
CAGGACGCCCGGGTTCAAGTACGTCGACTTCCTGATGCCCGGGATCATCACCCAGACCATCGCCTTCGGCGGCTACCTGACGGCCGTCGGGCTCAACGAGGACCTGCGCAAGGGCCTCATCGATCACTCGGACTCGCTCGGCGCGACCGCGCCCCAGCTGTTCGCCGACGACGAGGCGGCGGTCGACTTCTCGCACCTCCTCCACGCGGAGCAGGAGTTCGAGTGGGTGCGCCATCCCCGCGTGGGTGAGACCGTGACCTCACGCGGTCGCGTCGCCTCGGACACCAGCCGGCGAGGAATGCGCTTCATCGGCTTCGAGACCGAGACGACCGACGCGGAAGGGAATCCGGTATGCCGCTCGCGCGCGCTGTTCGTGATCCGCGAAAAGTGAGCGAACGCCGCGTCACGTTCAGCAGGGAGCAGATCGCGGCTTACGCCAAGGCGTCCGGCGACCACAACCCGATTCACCTCGACGACGGGTTCGCGCGCTCGGTCGGGCTGCCGGGAGTGATAGCGCACGGCATGCTGCAGATGGGACTTCTGGCCGTGGTCGCGGCGGAGGCGGCGGGTGGACCATCGCATCTGCGCAGCCTGTCCTGCCGGTTTGCAGGCATGGTCGTGCCGGGCGACACCGTGAACTTCACGGCGCAGCCGACAGGTGAGGGCAGGCTCGACCTGCGCGCCACGAATCAAAGAGGAGAAGCGGTGATAACCAAGGCAACCGCGACATTCGCAAGATGAGCCTGGATTTCAGTCTCACCCCGGAACAGGAGGAGATCCGCCGGCTCGCCCACCAGTTCGCCGAAAAGGAGATCCGCCCCGTAGCCGCCCACTTCGACGAGACCGAGGAGTTTCCCTACGAGGTTGTCAAGAAGGCGCACCGGCTCGGCCTCAGCCCCGCGGCCTTCCTGCCCGAGGAGTACGGGGGGCAGGGCCTCGACTACCTCACCGAGCTCCTGGTCAACGAGGAGCTGCACTGGGGTTGCGCCGGCATCGCGGTGTGCATCCAGTCCATGGGCCTGGCCATCGCCGGGATCCGTGCCAGCGGCACCGACGAGCAGAAGAAGAGGTGGCTGCCGCAGTTCACCGACCCCGACAAGCTGGTGCTGGGCGGCCTCGGCCTGACCGAGCCGGACTCCGGCTCAGACGCGCTCGCCATGAAGACCCGCGCGACCCGCGTCGGCGACGGCTACGTGCTGAACGGGACAAAGCAGTTCTGCACGAACGGTGGCATCGCCGACTACCACGTCATTTACGCCAACACCGACCCGTCGAAAGGTCCGGCGGGCATCGCGTCCTTCCTGGTCGAGAAGGACACGCCCGGCCTGCGAATGGGCCGCAAGGAGCAGAAGCTCGGCGTGCGCGCGAGCCACACCGCCCAGGTCGTCCTGGAGGACTGCCACGTGCCGCTCGACCACCGGCTGGGCGGCGAACCCGACGCGGACAACGCGGGGCCGGGCGCGCTCGGGGCGCTCGCGACGCTGGAGGCCACGCGCCCAGGCGTCGGCGCGGGCGCGCTCGGCATCGCACGCGCGGCGTACGAGTTCGCGCTCGAGTACGCGCAGGACCGCAAGCAGTTCGGCAAGCCGCTGTGGCAGCACGAAGCGATCGGCTTCAAGCTCGCCGATATGGCGATGAGGATCGACGCCGCCCGCCTGCTCATCTGGCGGGCCGGTTGGATGGCGACGCAGGGAAAGCCGTTCGAGCGGGCCGAGGGATCGATGGCGAAATGCTTCGCCGCCGACGTCGCGATGGACGTCACGACCGACGCGATCCAGGTCCTCGGCGGCTACGGCTACATCAAGGAGTACCCCGTCGAGAAGTGGTTCCGGGACGCGAAGATCTACCAGATCTGGGAGGGCACGGCGGAGATCCAGAGGCTTGTCATCTCGCGCGCGATCGCCGGGCAGCGCGCGACCATCAAATTGAGAGGCTGATCCATGTTCGATCTTTCAGGAAGAGTCGCAGTCGTCACCGGCGCGTCGCGCGGCCTCGGCCGCCAGGACGCGCTGACGCTCGCTTCGATGGGCGCCGACGTCGTCATCACGGACGTCCTGGTCGAGGACGATCCGGACCTCGAAAAGACCGCCGAGGCGCAGGGCAGCATGCTCGCGCAGGTCGCGGTCTCACAGGGCTGGGTGCACTCGAACGCAACCGCCGAAGAGATACGCAAGATGGGGCGCAAGTCTCTCGCCATCAAGATGGATGTGACCAACCGCGACCAGATCAAAGCCGTCTTCAAGAAGGTCAAGGACGAGTTCGGGAAGATAGACATCCTGATCAACAACGCCGCGACTCTCGACCACACCGCGCAGATCCCGAACCAGTCGTACGAGCTATGGGACCGCGACGTCCGCGTCAACCTCACCGGCGCCTTCAACTGCACGAAGGAGGTGTGGCCCTACCTCGTCGAGAACAACTGGGGCCGCCTGATCTTCATGTCCTCGGTGGCGGGCACCCTCGGCGGCTTCGGCCAGGCCAGCTATTCGTCGACGAAGGCAGGCCTCATCGGGCTCGCCAAGACCGCGGCGCTCGAGGGCGGCCGCCACAACATCACGGCCAACGCCATCGCGCCCGGAATCATCATGTCCGAGGCCGGCGCCGCCGCCGAAGGGACCAACCCGATGTACGCGCGGTTCAAGGCCCGCACGGTGTTCAAGCGCTTCGGCCAGCCGGCGGACATCTCCAACACGATCGGGTTCCTCTGCAGCGAGGAGGGCGGCTACATCACCGGCGCCGTGATCGAGGTCGCGGGCGGAATCCCGCTGTTCACCGCCTAGCCATGGGCGATTGTGTCGACGTCCGCCGCGACGGGGCGATCGCGCGCGTCGTCATGCACCGCAACGGTCTCAACGCCATCGCCGAGGACCTGATGTCCGAGCTCGGGACGGCTTTCGACGAGCTCGGCAAGGACGCGTCGGTGCGCGCCGTCGTCCTCGAGTCCGAGTACGAGAAGTACTTCAGCGTCGGCGCCGACCTCGGCGCGATGATGGGCATCGACCGCGAGGCGGCGGACGCGCCGGCCCAGATCGCCTCGTTCATGCAGCGCATGAACGAGCACTTCTCGGCCATCGAGCGGTGCCCGAAACCCGTGCTGGCGGCGATCAACGGGCACGCTTTGGGCGGCGGCAGCGAGCTGACGCTTTGCTGCGACTTCCGGATCATGGTCGAGGACGGGCGCGCCAAGATCGGACAGACGGAGTCGTCTCGGGGCCTCATCCCGGGCGCCGGCGGCACCCAGCGCCTGCCGCGCCTGATCGGCAAGAAAGCCGCTCGTTTCATCCTCGAGTCGACGCGGCTTTCGGCCAAGGAGGCGGAGGCGGTGGGTTGGGTCGACAGGGCTGTCCCCCCGGACCAGTTCCAGGCGGCGGTCGCCGAGCTTGCCGGCAAGCTGGCGAAGGGGCCGACGCTGGCGTACGCGATGATCAAAGACGCGATCCGCCGGGGCTTCGACCTGCCGCTCGACGAAGGCCTGAAGATCGAGTCGGAGGACTTCGCCCGCGCCGCGCTGAGCACCGACGCCGCGATCGGCATCATGTCGTTCCTCAGCAAGCAGGAGCCCGAGTTCACCGGCTCGTAGGCTGTCGATTCACGGGGGCGCCGTTCGTCGTCCGGGATGGAGGTTGCCAATGAAATACGTCTTGATGTTCGTCGGAACTTCGGAAGACCAGGCCACGTGGGACGCACAAACCCCGGAGGAAGCGATGGCGTCCTATGCCAAGGCCGGTGAGTGGTTCATGAAGCACAGCCGGGCCGGCAAGCTGGTCGGCGGCGAGGAGCTCCAGGGCCCCACCGCGACGACGACCGTGTCCCGGAAGAACGGAAAGGTCACGGTGACCGACGGTCCGTTCATCGAGTCGAAGGAGATCGTCGGCGGGTTCGCGATCATCGACGTCGCGGACCTGGACGAGGCCCTGGCCATTGCCAAAGAGTGGCCTGGCGGGCCGGTGGAGGTCAGGCCGGTGGTCGACCACTCCCAGGAACAGGCCCAGGCGCGCTGAAGACGGGCCCGACCACAAGCACGGACGCGGCGGTCGCGGCGGTCTTCCGCGAGGAGGCCGGCCGCCTGACCGCCGCCATGGTCCGGGTCCTCGGCAACTTCGACATCGCCGAGGAGGTGGTCCAGGACAGCCTCGTCGCCGCGCTCGAGAGATGGCCGGAACAGGGCATCCCCGACAACCCCGGCGCCTGGCTGATGACGACGGCGCGGCGCAGGGCGATCGACCTGCTGCGCCGGGACAAGCGCTACTCCGAGAAGGTCGCGCTCCTGGAGCGCTCGACTTTGCCTTTTGAGCCCGGTGAGGCCGACGACCGGCTGCGCCTCATATTCACCTGCTGCCATCCGGCGCTGCCGCCCGAGGCGCAGGTCGCGCTGACCCTGCGGGCGGTCGCGGGCTTCACCACCCAGGAGATCGCCGCCGCGTTCCTCGTCTCCGAGACGACGATGGCGCAGCGAATCGTGCGGGCCAAGCGCAAGATCGTGGCCGCCAACATCCCGTACCGCGTGCCCGACGGGCCGGAGCTGCCCGCCCGGCTCGAGGCCGTCCTCGCCGTGCTCTACCTCATGTTCAACGAGGGTTACCTGAGCCGCGGTCCGGCGGCGGTCATGCGGCGCGACCTCGCTGAGGACGCCCTGTGGCTGGCGACGCTGGTGGACCGCCTGCTGCCCAACCAGGCCGAGGTGCTGGGCCTACTGGCGTTGATCAAGCTCAACCTCGCGCGGTCGGCGGCCCGCTTCGACGCCGCGGGCGGGATGGTGCTGCTGCCCGACCAGG
This sequence comes from uncultured bacterium, assembly GCA_966423695.1. GTDB lineage: Bacteria > Chloroflexota > Dormibacteria > Dormibacterales > Dormibacteraceae > 40CM-4-65-16. The sequence goes on from CBJLKR010000063.1 coordinate 4,776, forward strand.
ACCGCTCGCTGTGGGACCGCGATGCGATCGCCGAGGGCGTGCGCTGGCTCGACACCGCTGCGCTGCTCCGACGGCCGGGGCCTTATCAGCTGCAGGCGGCGGTGGCAGCGGTGCACGCCGAGGCGGCCTCCTGGGAGGCGACCGACTGGCCGCAGATCGTCGCCCTGTACGACGCGCTGCTTCGCATGGCCGATACGCCGGTCGTGCGCCTGAACCGCGCGGTGGCGCTTGCTCGGGTGCGCGGGCCGGAAGCCGCGCTCGGCGAGGTCAATGACCTTGCCATCGCGCTCGGCGGGTACCACCTCTTCCACGCGACGCGCGCCGAGCTCCTCGATGACATTGGCGAGAAGACGCTGGCGCGCGTGGCGCGGCTCCGGGCGCTGGAGCTGTGCCAGAACTCCGCCGAGCGAGCGCTGCTCGAGAGGAAGCTCGCCGCCGGCTAGGTCCAGCCCCCCTGGCCCGAAAACCCGGAGTAAGTGGGGTAGATGTCGGGAAGCTTGACGGCACGCCAGTGCAGTCCCCAGTCGGTCGTCTCGGACGCGAACAGGCCCGGAGCCAGCGCGATCACCGCGGCTGATGGCGTCGCGATCAGGTCGACGCCGTTGACGGTCTGCGTCGGGTTCGTCGTCTTCGTGCTCTTCCACGTTCCGCCGGCGTCGGCGGTGAAGTTCATGCCCTTCGAGAAGTCGAGCCAGTGACGGTCGTCGAGCACCATCAGCTGGCCCGCGCACTGCGCACAATCGTTGACGCGCTCCGGAGCCGACCACGTCAGCCCGCCGTCGGCGGTCCGGCTCAGGTAGACGCCGGTCGGCGCCTGGATCGGCAGGACACCGTGAGTCGCGTCGTACATCGTCGGCTGGAGCTCGGTCACAGACTGGTCCGGCGTCACGTTAGGGATCGACAGCGCCAGGGGATGCCAGGACGCGCCGCCGTCGCGGGTAAGCAGAAGGGTCAAGCCCTGGCCGACAAGGCCGATGCTGGGGCTCATGAAGTACATCGGGCCGCTGATCCCCGAAAGGGTGGTTTTCAGCAGGAGCCGCCAGGACGTCCCGCCGTCCGAGGTCGACCAGAGCGCGGTCGGCTGGCATCCCTTGTCCTGACACGGCGCTGGGGCGCTGGAGGTTGTGCCGCCCTTCCCGGTCGTGCCGCCACCTCCGCCGCCCTTGCCTGGAATCGTGGTCGGAGACGGCGCTGCAGGGATGAAGTTGGCAAAGCCGCCGAGCCATCCGTGCTGCATATCCGGAAGGAACGTCGGCTGGCCGAAGGTGGGCATCGGCTTCACCGCCCAGTGCACGCCGTCCGAGCTGCGGAGAAGGTCGGTGGCGAAGCTCAGCAGCACCTCGTTCGCGCTGAAGGCGACCGGCGCGCCAGGCTCGGGCGCGATGCCCCAAAGCTTCCAGTGCTCGCCGCCGTCCACGGTGCGCAGCACCACCGTCCGCAGCTGGTCGGGGGGCTGCGTCACGACCCACGCGTCGGTCGTGGAGACGAAGTACACGGAGCCATGGCTGGCGACGTTCGCCGTCGGAGTCAGGGAGCCTGGGCTCGGAAACGTGCTCGCAGTGGGGAAGGCGGCGCATGCCGCGATGCACAAGGCGCCGGCGGCGGACGCGATGCTGCTCGTCTTCATGAGATGTGCACCTGTACTGGAGTCCACGTGTGCCCGCCGTCCGACGTGACGAGGAGCTGAAGCACCCCGTTCACGTCAGTCTGCAGGACGAACGCGTGGCTGGGATCGACGAAGCTCACCGACTGCACGCTGCCCACGGGCGTGTCCGGCTGCACCAGCTGCCAGGTCGCGCCGCCATCGTGGCTGTGATACACCCAGGCGTTCACGACGCCTCCCTTGGCCCAACCGGGTTGCGTCGCGAACAGCCAGAAGTCGTGCGGGTCCTCGAACCAGACCGTCGCGAAGTAGGGCTCGAAGCCACCGCTCGCGAACGTGCTTCCGCTCTGCGCGGATGCGGTCTGCTGCCACGTATGCCCGCCGTCCGAGGTGATGTAGATCGAGTAGGCGTCGTTCGAGTAGACGATCGCCGCGCCGTGGTTCGCGTCGAAGAAGGCCGCGGGTCCCACAGCCTCCGGCAGGTTCGCAGCCGCCCAGGTGGCGCCGCCGTCAGAGGTCGTCATGAGGCTCTGGCACGATTCGAACTGCCCCCGTCCGGCCGCGAACCCGCGGGTGGCCGACACGAAGACGACCGAGCCGCAGGAGGGGCCCGCGCTCGAGATCAGCCGCCACGTCTGGCCGCCGTCGACCGTCCTGTAGACCACCCTGTGCGAGGTCGGCGCGCCGCGCAGTGACGGCGTGTGCGTGACCGGGTTCGGCACGGAGAAGAAGAGCCATCCGTGCTGCGGGTCGACGAAGTCGAGCACGGGGCTGGACGCGTTGCCGGGATCGAGCACCGAGCTTCGCCACGTCCTGCCTCCGTCGCCCGTCCGATAGACGGAGTAGTGGTCGACGCACCCGGCGTCGGACTGGAAGCTGCGGATCAGCCAGGCGTGGTCGGCGTCGAGGAAGAAGTCGGCGTAGTTCGGGGGATACACGGTCTGCTGGCCGGGCAGGTAAGGCGCCCCGGACCTCAGCTCCTTCGGGGAGACGTCGATCCAGTCCCGGCCGCCGTCGGTCGTCCTCAGGTCGCCGGGCGCCCATCCGACGGTGAGGCTGAACATCTTCAGGGACGAAGGTTCCTGCGGCCCGCCCGGCACGTAGCCCCACGTCGGGCAGCCGGCGGCGGCGCCTCCACGCGGAATCGCGGGCACGGGGAGCGGCAGGGTCAGGCGATGCGCCAGCAGCGCGGTGATGATGATCGCGATCGCGAGGATCACCGCGACGGCCGGCAGCAGCCACGCGAACTCACCGGGCCGGCGCCGCGCGCGCTCGACCAGCGTTTCGCGCCGCCGCCGCTGGATCTCCTCGCGCAGGCGCTGTTCGAGCCACGGCGCCGGCGGCGTGACCGCGTCGAACGCGCGGTGGAACTCGAGGCGCAGGCTAACGTCTTCCACGGTCGGCCTCCATTCGACGTTTCAGCTCCTGCGTCGCGCGCACCAGCCGGCTTTCGGCGGCGTGCGGGCTGGTGCCCAGGACCTTCGCGACCTCGTCCAGCGGGAGGTCGCAGTACCAGTGGAGGACCAGGACCAGGCGCTTGCCCTCCGCCATCCCGCGCAGCGCGCGCCGCAGCTCCATGCCTTCGAGGAGCGCGTCGTCGCCCGAACCCGTCTCTGCCTCGGGGGCTTCGGTGCGGATGACCGACCACCACCTTGTCCGCCTCGCCGAGCGGCATTCGTTGGCGACGATGCCGAAGAACCACGGGCGCATCTCGGACCCGTCGCGAAGCTGCCTGATCTTGCGCCACGCCTTGAGGGCGGACTCCTGAACGACGTCTTCGGCCGCGTGGTGGTCGTGCAGCATCGCGCTCGCGAGGCGGTAGGCGGGGTCGAGCAGAGGCGCGAGCAACAGCTCGAACGCCGCGTCGTCGCCCTGCTTCGCGGCCTGAACGAGCGATAGCGCGCCCTGGCTAACCGCCATCTTCACCCCGTACTACGTCGCCGGCCGGGCGGTCTCCGTCACCAAGATCGGTGACGGAAACCCAGGCGGTGGGAGCGTACTGCTGGTTAGGAACGCCCACAAGACAGGAGGTTGGTTCAGTGGTTCGCCTCGCAGCCTCGATGTGCCTTGGCCTGGCCCTGCTCGCGTGCTCGTCGAGCACGCCCACCGCTTCCGTTTCGCCCGCGAGCTCGCCGGCCGGGTCCACGCCGAGCGCGAGCGCCGCTCCGACCCCGACGCTCAGCGCCGGCGACCGCACGCAGCTGGCGGAGCTCGAGAAACGACCGCTGCGGATCCCGGCCGCCGCGCCGGACGGCTCGTGCAACCAGGGCCCGTTCACGCCCGAGATCCAGCCGTACGCCAACGGGGTTGCCGAGGAGGAGGTCTACGGCGCGGGCCCGGTCTACGGGCAGGGCGGATCACCCATCCAGGCGGCCCCATACGTGTACTTCGACGTGACCTACTTCGCGAGCCCGGCCGTCCACGGAGTGGTGCTGGTTCGGATCAACGACGTCAGCGGCCGGTATCCCGGCCGGTTCGTGGGGCCGCTCGCAACCGGAAAGTCACTCGGGACCGACACGATCCAGGGCGAAAAGGCGGCGGCGCTGTCCGAGCTCGCGCTTCCGGCCGACCGGCCGCCGTCGAACAACCCCGCGGCGGCTCAGGGATGGGGCGTCTGGCACATCCGCCAGGGGATCGACGCGCGGTTCACGTGCGCGGCGATCCAGATCGATACCGCCTCGACGACGGAGGTGATCCTTGGCCACTAGGGCCATGCTCGCGGTCGCGTTGCTCGCCCTCTTCGGCGTGGCGTGCGGCGGTTCGCCTACCCCGACCGCCGCAACGTCCACCTCGGCGGCGCCAACGGCGGACAGCGCAACCCTGGCTTACGTCGCGATGGTGAAGGCCTACTGGAACGGCATCCTCGCCGCCGACGGTGTCGAGAACGGTAACAACGCCGCGTCCCGCGCCTGCCTGGGCACCGTGAGCGACAGCGCATCGCCAGACGTGACCCTGGTCGAGCCCGCCAAGTGCCATGCCCGTGTCGTCCTTCTCTTGGCGGTGCAGCAGAAGTTCCACAGCGACGACGAGAACACCCCGCCACCGGCTGTGTTCCAGCAGGACGACCGCGTCTTCGAGACGCAGGTGCCGATCGCCATCGCCGCGCTCCAGGCATTGCTTTCGGCGAGCGCGACCGGCAGCAAGCAGGCGACCTTCGATGCCTCCAACACCTATGTCGCCATCATGCTCGCGACGGTCGTGCCCGCACTCGACCACGTCGATCCGTCGACGCACCACTACTAGACCGGCGCTCTCTTCCTTATCTCCTCGAGCGCGGCGTCGACGCGGGTAGCGTCGGCGCCCAGGACGCGGATGACGAGCTCCTTGGTCTCGAAGTTCGGATACGAGCCCACGGAGACGTCGGGAAACGTCTCCTCCATCTCGCGCATCAGCGGATAGAAGCGCGCCTCGACCGCGAAGGTGAAGCGCAGCTCGCGCACGGTCGCCGCCTCTCCGCCGGCCAGGAACTCGGGCTCGATCTCCTCGGTGAAGATGCCCTTCATCTCCAACGGCACGCCCGGCATGACGAAGATGCGCTTCCCTCGGGCCTCGTACAAGGCGCCCGGGGCCATGCCGCGCCTGTTCTTGAAGACGTGCGTGGGCTGCGCCGGGATGCGTGCCATGCGCAGGTTGCCCTCGGTGATGTCCGGCGACTCCAGCAGCCCCATGGAGTGCATGTGCTGCACGCGCCGCTCGATCCGCGCGCGCGTCTCCTCCCAGATCACCAGCTCGCGCCCCAGCGCGTCGGCCAGCGCTGCGAAGGTGCGGTCGTCGGGCGTCGGACCGAGCCCGCCGCTGAGGAACACGTCGGTGAGCTCGCGATCGTCCAGCTCGCGCCCGACCTGGTCGATGATCTCGCCCGGTTTGTCCCGGATCTGGGTGACGCGCTTCACGGGGTAGCCCAGGAGGCGAAGGCGCTCGGTGAGCCAGTGTGAGTTGGTGTCGAGGGTGAAGCCGCCGACCAGCTCGTCTCCGATCGCGACAATGCTGGAAAGTGGCACCCGACGAGCATAAAGAGCAGCGGTTGCACGCCGTCGTCCACGGCGAGGTCCAGGGCGTCGGCTTTCGCTACTTCGTCCAGCGCAAGGCGCGCGATCTTGGGCTCAAGGGTTGGGTGCGCAACAACGACGACGGCAGCGTGGAGCTCGTGGCCGAGGGGTCACCGCGGGCGCTCGACGAGCTGGAGCGTGCGGTCGGCGCCGGGCCGCGGATGGCGCGCGTGACCCGCGTCGAGGCGCGCCGCTCGGACGCGACCGGCACGCTCGAGGCCTTCGACCTCTCGTGGTGACCTCCCCGCTTCCTTTAACCTAGGGCTCCGCAAAGTTCGGCCGCGATTTCGAGGGAGGTACATGGACCCCAATACAGCCTGGTTCGGCGTGGCCGGCGGCATGGCCGCCGTCCTCTTCGCCGTGGTTCTCATACTGCTGGTCCTGCGCCAGCCGACGGGCAACGAGCGCATGCGCGAGATCGCAGCCGCGATCCAGGAGGGCGCGGCGGCCTATCTCAACCGCCAGTACACCGTGATCGCGATCATCGGCGTGGCCATCGCGGTCGTGATCGGCATCTTCCTGGGCTGGGAGACTGCGGCGCTCTACATCGTCGGGGCGGTGCTGTCGGCATCGGCCGGCTATGTCGGCATGAACATCGCGGTGCGGGCCAACATTCGGACCGCCGAAGCGGCGCGATCCGGCCTGAACAGCGCGCTCCAGGTCGCGTTCCGCGGCGGCGCGGTGACCGGGTTCATGGTCGTCGGTCTCGGCCTTCTGGGCGTTTCGGCGGCCTACCTCGTCTTTAAGAATCCAGAG
>CBJLKR010000064.1:0-11128 GCA_966423695.1 uncultured bacterium
TCCGGCCCTCTCCGTCAATATCAGACGGACTTGCAGGCCATGCGCCGTCAGCTGCTTCGGGATCAGGAAGCGCTCGGCGATCTGCACCTTCTCCTCCTCGGTGTAGCCCGAGAGGTGCAGCACCTCCATGCGGTCTCGCAGCGCCGGCGGGATCGACTCGAGCGAGTTCGCCGTCGTGATGAACATCACCTTCGACAGGTCGAACGGCACGTCCAGGTAGTTGTCGCGGAAGTCCTTGTTCTGCTCGGGGTCGAGCACCTCCAGCAGCGCCGACGACGGGTCGCCTCGCCAGTCGGCGCCGATCTTGTCGACCTCGTCCAGCATGAAGACCGGGTCGTTCGACTCGGCGCGCCGGATCGCCTGCAGGATGCGGCCCGGCATGGCGCCGATGTAGGTCCGCCGGTGGCCGCGGATCTCGGCCTCGTCGTGGACGCCGCCCAGCGATGCGCGCGCGAACTTGCGGCCCATGGCCCGGGCGATCGAATGTCCCAGCGACGTCTTGCCCACGCCTGGCGGGCCGACGAAGCACAGGATCGGTTCGCGGCCGCGGTCGGCCGAGCCACGCTCCTGCTTCAGCCGCCGCACGGCGAGGTGCTCGACGATGCGCTGCTTGACCTTGTCGAGGTCGTAGTGGTCGGCGTCGAGGATCTCCCGCGCCTTCTTGACGTCGACCTCGCCGCCGGTCGAGGTGTTCCAGGGCAGCGACACCATCAGCTCGAGGTAGGTGCGGATCACCGACGATTCCGGCGACGCGGAGGGGATGCGCTCGAGGCGCCCGATCTCGCGGTCGGCCTCGCGCTTGGCCTCGGGCGGCAGCCCCGCCTTCTCGATCCGCTCGCGCAGCTCCGAAAGCTCGGCGTGCTCGCTGTCCAGCTCGCCCAGCTCGCGCTGGATGGCCTTCAGCTGCTCGCGCAGGAAGTACTCGCGCTGCGCCTTGCCCATCTGCTCCTCGGCCTGCGTCTGGATCTTGCGGCCGAGCTCGAGGACCTCCAGCTCGTGCGACATGTGGCCCAGCAGCTTCTCGAGCTTGGCCTTGGACGAATCGAGCTCGAGCACCTCCTGGCGCTGGTCGGTCGTGAGCCGGATGTGGTTGGCGATGTAGTACGCCAGGTGCAGTGGGTCGTCGATCGCGCCCGCCGCGCCGGCGAGCTCGGCGGGAAGGTGGGGGGCGAGCGAGACGAGCTGCTGGAAGGACGCGATCGCGCGCCGCATCAGCGCCTCGCGCTCGATGGTGAGGATGTCCTCGCTCTGCTCGGGCAGCATCTCGACCGCGCAGTTCAGGTACGGCTCCTCCGACTCCGCCTCGACCAGGCGGATGCGCCGCAGGCCGAGCACCGCGAGCTGCACGGTTCCGTCGGGCAGCTTCAGCAGGTGCTGGACGCGGACCATCGTGCCGACGTGGTGCACGTCCCTGAAGCCGACGTCCTCCTGGTCCTCGTCGAGCTGCGTCGCCACGGCGATGTGGCGCTCGACGCCCGACAGGTCCTCGAGCAGCTGCAGCGACTTCTTCCGGCCGACCGAGAGAGGGATGAAGATGCGCGGGAACACCACCGTCGACTTCAACGGCAGCACTGGAAGATGCGTCGGGACGGCCCCTTCCAGGTTGGGGGCGGGGACCTCGCTCACAAGAGAGTGATCCTACGCCCGGCGCCCGCTCCCAACTCCAACTCCTCCCCACGCGGCGCCGGAGGGGCTGAAAGCGCATGCCATAATCGAACCGCCCTGAGCCCTCCCCTAACCGCCGTCGTCCTCGCCGCCGGCTACGGCACCCGCATGCGGTCGAAGACTCCCAAGGTCCTGCACCCGATCTGCGGCCGGCCCATGGTCGACTGGGTCCTCAACGCCCTCCGTGAAGCGGGCGTGAAGGACGTGAAGGTCATCACCAACCCCCACCACGCCGAGCTCGCGGCGCACCTCGACCAAAGGGTCGAGCTGATCTACCAGCGCGATCCCAAAGGCACCGCGCACGCGCTGCGGCAGATCCCCGAGGGCGAGCTGCGCGGACGCCAGGTCCTCGTCGTCAACGGCGACTCGCCGCTACTCACCGCCGCGAGCGTCCTCAGCGTCCTCCACGCCCACCAGGAATCCGAGGCGCCGGCGACGATCGCCAGCGTCGACGACCCGTCGAGGGACGACGGGCGCATCGTCCGGAACGGGGACGGTTCGCTCGATCGCATCGTCGAGCGCAAGGACGCGACCGCCGCGCAGAGGCAGCAGATCCACGAGTTCAACGTCGGCCTCTACTGCTTCGACGGCAGCAAGCTCCTGGCGGCGCTCGAGAAGGTCACCGACGACAACAAGGCGGGCGAGTTCTACCTGACCGACGTCGTCCAGCACCTCCGTCCGGTGGGAGTCGTCAAGCTCGCCGACCCCGACGAGGCGCTGGGCGTGAAGGACCGCATCCGGCTGGCCCACGCCACCGACGTGCTGAGGCGCCGGCTGCTCGAAGCGTGCATGGTCAGCGGGGTCACGATCGTCGACCCCGGCACGACGTTCATAGACGCCGGTGTCACGATCGGCCAGGACACCGTCGTCGAACCCTTCACCGTGCTCAAGGGCGATACGCACATCGGCGTCGAGTGCAGGATCGGGCCCCACGTCTACATCGAGGACGCGAGGATCGGCAACCGCTCGGACTGCGGGCCGTTCGCCAAGCTGCGGCCGGGCACGGAGATCGGCGACGACGTCCACGTCGGCAGCTTCGCCGAGCTCGTCCGCACGAAGGTGGGCCGCGGCAGCAAGGTGCCGCACGTCTCCTACCTCGGGGACACGGACCTGGGCGAGGACGCCAACATCGGCGCGGGTACGATTACCGCCAACTTCGACGGCTCGAACAAGAACCGCACCGAGATCGGCGATGGCGCGTTCGTCGGAGTCGACACGATGCTGGTGGCGCCGGTCAAACTTGGCAAGGGCGCGCGGACCGGGGCCGGCTCGGTCGTCACCAAGGACGTTCCGGATGGCGCGACGGCGGTGGGAGTACCCGCTAGGGTGATACGGAGAAAGCAAGTTGATAGGTAGGCTGCAGACGGCGGTGGAGTACACCAGCAGCGAGAGCTCGCCCTGGGGCGAGCTGAAGCTCATCTCCGGCGGTGCCAATCCGGACCTTGCGGCCAAGATCGCCAAGATCCTCGACGTCCCCCTGACCGACCCGCGGCTCCGGCACTTCCCCGACGGCGAGATCAACGTCAAGATCGAGGACTCGATGCGCGGTCACGACGTGTTCGTGATCCAGCCCACGGGCCCGCCGGTGAACGAGCACCTGATGGAGCTCTTCATCATCCTCGACGCCCTTCGCCGCGCCTCCGCCGGCCGCGTCACCGCCGTCGTTCCGTACTACGGCTACGCCCGCAAGGAGCGGAAGACGCAGCCGCGCGAGCCGATCTCGGCCAAGCTCATCGCCAACTTCATCACGCTCGCCGGCGCCGACCGCCTGCTGCTGTTCGACCTCCACGCCGAGGCCATCGAGGGCTTCTTCGACGTCCCCACCGACCACCTCTCGCCGCACCGCATCTTCGCCGAGCACCTGAAGACGCTCGGCCTGAAGCGCATGACCGTCGTCGCGCCCGACGCCGGCGGCGGGCGGCGCGCCGAGGCGGTGGCCAACGACCTGGCCGCGCCGATCGCGTTCGGCTACAAGCGCCGCCCTGACGAGCAGTCGGTCGAGGTGATGGCGATCTCGGGTGACGTCAAGGGCCGCGACTGCGTGATCGTCGAGGACATCATCACCACGGGCGGCACGATCTCCAAGCTCGCCGCGGCGCTGCGCCAGCAGGGCGCCGAGCGCGTGCTCGTGGCCGCGACGCACCCCGTGCTCACGGGCGACGCCCTCGACAAGATGAAGAAGGCCGAGGTCGAAGAGGTGATCGTGACCGACACCGTGCCCATCCCGCCCGAGAAGAAGGACGACCGCGTGACGGTGCTCACCGTGGCGCCGCTCCTCGCTGAGGCGATCATCCGAGTTCACGAGAACCGGAGCGTCAGCGAGCTCTTCCGCTAAGTAGGTCGCGATGACCGGTCAAGAGTGGGTCGAGATAATCGTCATGCTGGCCTGCTTCGTGCTGGCCGGGATGGCGAGCGGCACGGAAACGGCGCTCACGTCCGTCGGCCGCCTCCGCGTGCGCTACCTGGCGGAGCAGGGCTCGAAGGCGGCGGCGACGCTGCAGCGCCTGCGAGCCGATCCCAACCGGTTCCTCTCGACGGTGCTCTTCACGAACACGCTGGCGCTCATCGTCGCCTCGACCGCGACCGCGTTGCTGACCGACTCGGTGTTCACCCGCTGGGGCGTGGCCCCGAACTTGCGGCTGTGGCTGACGCTCCTGGTGTCCCTCCTCCTTTCCATCGTGCTGCTGATCCTGGCCGAGGTCACGCCGAAGACCCTGGCCCTCGCCAATGCCGAGCGCGTGGCGCTGGCCGCCGCGGTGCCGGTCGACCGGCTGGCCGGCTTTCTCGGCCCCATCCTGTGGCTCGTCACGCTCATCTCGCGGGCCCTCACCGGCGGCCGCGCCGCGCGTGCGCCGTACCTCACTGAAGAGGAGCTCATCACCGCGCTTCACGTCTCCGAGGAGGCCGGTGTCATCGAGGAGCAGGAGCACCAGATGATCCACGGCATCATCGAGATCGGCGACAAGACCGTGCGCGAGGTGATGATCCCGCGCACGGACGTGGTCGCGGTCGACAAGGAAGCGCAGCTGCGCGACATCGTCAAGCTGTTCAAGGAGTACAGGCACACGCGCATGCCGGTGTACGAGGAGAACATCGACCACGTCATCGGCCTCATCCATACCAAGGACCTGCTGCTCTACTACACGATGTCGAGCTCGCAGAAGTTCGACATAGAGAGGATGCTCCGGCCCATCGAGTTCACGCCCGAGCAGAAGAAGGTCGACGAGCTGCTCAACGAGATGCGCACCAAGAAGCAGCACATGGTCATCGTCGTCGACGAATACGGGGGCACCGCCGGCCTCGTGACGCTCGAAGACCTCCTCGAGGAGATCGTCGGCGAGATCCGCGACGAGTACGACACCGCCGAGCAGGACCTGCTGGAGTTCATCAGCCCGCGCGAGGTCCGCGTCGACGCCGGGTTCCCGCTGGAGGAGCTCAACGAGCGGTTGCGGCTGGGCATCGAGGAATCGGGCGACTACGACTCGGTCGGCGGCTACGTCCACGCCATGCTGGGCAAGATCGCGGAGGAGGGCGATGCGTTCCAGACCGGGCGTGCCAGGTGGGTCGTCGAGAAGGTGAAGGGGCGCCGCATCCAGATGGTTCGCGTCGTCACCGAGGAGCCGTTCCCCGATCTCTCCGTCGAAGGCGGGCCGCACGACACCGTGGAGGAACGAACTGGCCACATACCGTGACCGCGCGGTGGTCCTGCGCAAGCTGGACTACGGCGAGGCGGACCGGATCTTCACGCTGCTGACGCGCGTGCACGGCAAGGTCGGGGCCATCGCCAAGGGCGTGCGCCGTCCGGAATCGAAGCTCGGGCCGTCGCTCGAGCTCTTTTCGCACGTCGACGTGCTGCTCGCGAAAGGTCGCGGCGAGCTCGACGTGGTCGCCCAGGCGCAGCGCGTGCCGGGGTATCGCATCGAGGGCGACGTGGAGCGGATGGCGCACGCCGCGCTCATCGCCGAGCTCGCGGAGCGAGTCTGCGAGGACCGCCACCCGCTCGACGGCGTGTACGAGCTCACGGTCGCCTCGCTGCACGACCTCTCGCGCGAGACCGACCCGCGCCGGGCCTCGGCGTGGTTCCTCATGTCCGCGCTGGACCTGCTGGGCTATGCGCCGCAGCTGGTGTCGTGCGCGTCGTGCCACAAGCCGCTCGCCCCCCGGCCGGCGGCGTTCTCGCCCGAGGCCGGCGGGTTCCTGTGCGACTCGTGCGCCATGCCCGCCATGGAGCTCGTCCCGCTGGCGGCGATCAAGGTTCTCCGGCTGATGGGCGCCGGCGACCTCGACACCTACCGGCGGGTCAAGCTCGACCTGGCCCTGATGAACTCCATCGACGCGGTCCTCCAGTCGCAGCTCGAGCACCACCTCGACCGGCGCCTGAAATCCCTCGCCTTCCTCAACTCCTCCCCATTTATGGGGAGGTGGCCGGCGGAGCCGGCCGGAGGGGCGTAGCGGATGCCGGTAGCCCGGGAAGCAGTCATGGACAAGGTCGTGGCGCTCGCCAAGCGCCGCGGCTTCATCTTCCCCTCGAGCGAGATCTACGGCGGCCTGTCGGGCTTTTACGACTACGGTCCGTACGGCGTCGCCCTCAAGCGGGCCATCCGCGACCTGTGGTGGCGGCACATGGTCGACCTCCGCGACGACGTCGTCGGGCTCGAGTCGACTCTGATCATGCCCGAGGCCGTCTGGGAGGCCTCCGGCCACCTGACCAACTTCGTCGACCCGCTGCGACAGTGCCTGGGCGACTGCAAGAAGCGGTGGCGGGCAGACCACGTCGTCGGCGAGAAGTGCCCCGAGTGCGGCGGGCCGCTCGACGATGCGCGCCTGTTCAACCTCATGTTCAAGACCCACGTCGGCCCGCTCGAGGATCGCGCGTCGGAGGTCTACCTCCGGCCGGAGACGGCGCAGGGCATGTTCGTCGACTTCAAGAACGTCATCAACTCGACGCGCGTGCGCGTGCCTTTCGGCATCGCCCAGCAGGGCAAGGCGTTCCGGAACGAGATCACACCCGGCAACTTCGTCTTCCGTGTGCGCGAGTTCGAGCTGATGGAGATGGAGTACTTCGTCCGCCCGCAGCAGGACGACGAGTGGTTCGACTACTGGCGCAAGGAGCGCATGCGCTGGTACACGGACGTCGTCGGCCTGAAGCGCGACCGCCTGCGCTTCTACGACCACCCGCGCGAATCGCTCTCGCACTACTCGAAGCAGACCACCGACATCGAATACGACTTCCCGTTCGGCTGGGGAGAGCTCGAGGGCGTGGCCGACCGCACCGATTACGACCTTGCCGTCCACCAGGAGCGGTCCAAGCAGGACCTGACCTTTCTCGATCCAGAGACGAATGAGCGCTACCTGCCGTGGGTCATCGAGCCGGCGGTCAGCGTGGAGCGCATCTTCATCACGCTGCTCCTCGACGCGTACGACGAGGACGTGGTCAACAACGAGCCCCGCGTGCTCCTGCGGCTGCACCCCAACGTGGCGCCCGTCCAGGTCGCGGTCGTGCCGCTCTCGAAGAAGGAGGACCTGATCCGCGTCGCGCAGGACGTGATCAAAGGCCTCCGCGGCGAGTTCCGGGTCGAGTACGACCAGACCGGCGGCAACATCGGCCGCCGCTACCGGCGGCAGGACGAGATCGGCACCCCGTTCTGCGTCACCGTCGACTTCGACACCCTGAACGACCAGGCCGTCACCATCCGCATGCGGGACTCCACCCAGCAGGAGCGGCGGCCCATCGCCGAGCTGGCGCGTCGCCTCGAGGAGCTGACCTCCCCGCCTGACCGATGAGGGCGCTCGTCCAGGAGGGATCGGGCTCGGCCGACGTCCTGCATCTGCGCGAGGTCGAGCCGCCGGTGGTGACCGAGGCCTCGGTCTTGATCCGCGTACGCGCGGCTTCCGTCAACGCCGCCGACTGGCACTTGATCCACGGAGGCGCCGCGGTCCGCGCCGCAACGTTCCTGATGCGTTCCCAAGCGGCTCAGATCCGCGGCAGCGACCTCGCCGGCGTGGTCGAGGCGGTCGGCGCAGGGGTGACCGACCTTAAGCCGGGCGACGAGGTTTTCGGCACGGCCCGGGGCGCCTTCGCCGAGTTGGCCGCCACGACGAGCGAGCGCCTGGTGCTCAAACCGGCCGGGGCGTCGTTCGAACAAGCCGCCGCGATTCCGGTCGCCGGATGCACGGCGCTGCAGGGCCTGCGCGACGCCGGCCGGCTGAAGTCCGGCGAGCGAGTGCTCGTCTACGGAGCCGGCGGAGGCGTGGGCACGTTCGCGGTCCAGGTGGCGGCCGCCCTGGGCGCCACGGTGACGGCGGTCACGCACACGCGGAGCGTCGAGCTTGTCCGCTCGCTCTTCCAGGGCGAGGTCATCGACTACACCAAAGAGGACGCCCTGGCCCGCGACGCTCGATACGACGTGGTCTGCGACGTCGCGGGGACCCGACCGTTAGGCGATCTGTTGCGGGTCCTCGCTCCCGGCGGCCGCCTCGTCGTCGCAGGCGCGGCCAAAGGCGGAACGCTTGACATGGTCGGGCGTATCGGCGGCGTCATGATCCGGGGACGGCTTGGCGCGCCCGTCCGCCTGGTGATGGCGAAGATCACGCACCAGGATCTGCAGGCGCTGGGAGCCATGGTCGACGCGGGCAAGCTGCGCCCCGCCATCGACCGCACGTTCAGGTTCGAAGACGCGGTCGAGGCTGTGCGCTACGTCGGCACGGGCCAGGCGCGCGCCAAGGTCGTCATCACGCTCTGACCCTGGCGGTGCGCCAGCGCCGGGTCACGCGAGCACCTGGGCGGAGGTCGCCCGCGAACAGCGACCGACCGGCGCCCTCAGTGCGCCGCCATGGCTTTCGCCCTCTGCCTGCCGAGGATCAGGTCGGCGGCCCGCTCCGCGATCATGATCGTCGGCGCGTTCGTGTTCCCGCGGACGATCGTGGGCATGACGGAAGCGTCGACGACCCGCAGGCCCTCGAAGCCGTGGACCTTCAGCTCGGCGTCCACGACGCTGCCCATGGCGCATGTGCCCACGGGGTGAAACGTCGTCTGGGTGGCGCGGCGCACGACCGCGCGGATGTCCGCGTCGCCGTCCGATCTGGGCCAGGGCGCCACCGGTCCCCGCGCCACATCCTTGAATGCGGGCTGGGCGAAGATCTCCATCGTCTTGCGCACGCCGAGCGTCATGACGTCGAGGTCGGCAGGGTCGTCGTAGTAGTTGTGGAGGATCTTCGGCTTCGAGGTCGGGTCGGCCGCGCGCAGCGTGACCGATCCCCGGCTGCGCGGCTTGAGCAGGCATGGGCCGGAGGCGACCGCGTGATCCGTGGGCGTCACCTGTCCCTGCTCGATGAACATGGCGGGCAGCGTGTGGTACTGGATGTCCGGCGCCGGAAGGTCGTCCCGCGTACGCCAGAAGCCGCCGACCTCGGCGAGGTTGGATGTCAACGGGCCTCGCCCCTCGGTCTGGAGCAGCTCGGCGTTCTGCGGCTTGAAGACCTCGCTCAGCAGTGACTCGCCGTTCACGAGGACGTTCAGCAGCACGAAAGGGTGGTCCTGGAGGTTTCGCCCCACGGGGAGGTCGGCGATGGCGTTGATGCCGAGAGGGGCCAGCTCGGCGGGTGGGCCGATGCCGGACAGGAGAAGAAGCTGCGGCGAGTTGTAGGCGCCCGCGGCGAGGATGACCTCGCGCGCGGCCTCCATCCTCTGGACGTCACCGTGATGCTCGACCTCGACGCCGATCGCCCGTGAGCCTTTGAAGACGAGCTCGACGGCGAGCGCGTCGGTGAGGACCTCGAGGTTCGGTCGCCCCATCACCGGGTTGAGGTACGCCGCCGCGGCCGAGCAGCGCAGGCCGCCCCGCTGCGTGAGCTGGTAGTAGCCGACTCCGTCCTGGTCGGCGCCGTTGAAGTCGGGGTTGCGGCGCAGGCCGGCCTGCTTCGCCGCCTCGAGCCAGGTATCGCACAGCGGATGCCGCGAGCGCCCTTCGCTGACGGTGAGGGGACCGCCGGACCCGTGGAGCTCGGAGGCGCCCCGCTCGTTGTCCTCGGCGCGCAAAAAGTAGGGGAGCACGTCGTCCCAGCCCCAGCCTTCGAACCCGAGCTCGAGCCACTCGTCGTAGTCGGCCCGGTTGCCGCGGATGTAGATCATGGCGTTGATCGAAGACGAGCCGCCCAGCGTTCGACCCCGAGGCAGGAACACGAAGCGGCCGTCCATGTGCGGCTCGGGGAGGGACACGTACGACCAGTCGTAGCGGCTCTGGCCGATGGAGACGACGGCGGCCGGGACGTGGATCTGCGGAACAGCGTCCGGCGGCCCGGCCTCGATCAGCAGGACGCTGACCGCCGGGTCCTCGCTCAGGCGGTTGGCGAGAACGCACCCCGCGGAACCGGCGCCAACGATGACGTAGTCATGCTGCCTTCGCATGGCCTCCACCTCCCAGTCGGTGATGGCAGCCTATGCCTGCCCTTCGTAGGTGTCAATCAGCCGGGCCGAGGGACCTCTTGCCGGCCCAGGAAGGAATGATCACCGTCCAAACGACGACGTGACTCCAGCCGCCAGGCCCGCGAGCCGGACTCGAAAACGGCTCAAGCGGTTCGCCGCCGAGGACTGGGGGTGCCAATCGAAGCTCAGGTGGCGGCCGCGAGGCTGGGCGATCGCCGGCATCTCAGCCGAGGGGATGAGCAGGCACTCATCGTGGAATCGCTTCTCCTCCTCCAGCCAGGCGAGCACGACGAAGCAAGTAGCCGGGGAGGCGCGGAAGCTCGAGGCAAGGATGCTGATCGTGCCGGAGGGCCTGGCCGCGGAGACGCCGATGGTCTTGATCTGGATGCCCATGACCCGCCGAGACGGCAGATGTCGTGCCGCGAGCTCCGAGGTCTCGAGGTCGGGGAAGCAGCGGAACAGGTTCAGCTCGGGATCTTCAGCCAGGAGCCGTGTGACCTCGGCCTCGCCGAGAAAACCGAGGTCGCTCCGCCAGTCGCGGCTCGGCGCGACAGGAAACTCGAGCTCGGCAGCGCCCGCGGTGACGCCGAATCGCTCCGCCAGTCGTTCGGTCGAAACCAGGAACGGCAACCAGCGGCTGTCCGAGCGCGGGTTCATGCCGAACCCCATCGTGTAGATCGGCCGCCCGTCCCACGTCGACAGCTCCGCGAGGCGCTTGAAGTCACCCTCGGGGACGACCAGCATCGTCGGCCCGAGCCCGCCCTCGGTCAAGAGCCCGCTGACGAGCATCGCGTCGTCGTCGCGCAGGCTGTCGGCCCACACCACCAGGTGCACCTCGCCGTCCATCAGCGCGGACCGACCCTTGGCCTGCACTGCGATGTACGCATCGTCGGTGCGCCGATGCACCAGCGCGTCGATGCCCCGGTCCGCGAGGGGCAGGAAGACGTGCAGCCGACCGCGCGATTGCTCGGTCAGCAGCGCCCACAGCCGGAACTCGAACACCTGCCCGGACGCGCTCGCGTCAGATCGCGTCCAAGG
>CBJLKR010000065.1:0-11079 GCA_966423695.1 uncultured bacterium
AGCAGGCTTTTCGACGTGACGCCGCCGACATCGGCGACCCTGACCTGGATCGTCACGCTGCACGGGCCGCCGGCCGGGCAGCTGACCGACCCTGTCTGCGCTATGCCCGTGAACGTCGTCCCCGACGGGCCGGGCTCCGGATACGTGAGCACGTGCGGGAAGCAGGCCGAGACCGAGCAGAGGTCGATCGTCTGCTGCTTGCCCGCGTAGAAGATCGGCTGGTTCGTCGGCGTGTTCTCCATCGCGGCGTAATAGACGGTGTTGCCCATCTGCCAGCGCGTCACGTACTGGACGTTGGTGGCGCCGGGAACGCTTGCGATCGCCGTGGTCGGATGCGCGAGGTCGGTGACCTGCATGGTGACGTTGAGGGTCTTGCCGTCGGGCGACAGGCTCAGCTGGCTCGAGCGAATGTCGAAGCCGGCCTGGTTGACGCCCCCGATGACGGGATACAGCGCGTCGCCGGCTGGATCGGCTAGGCCGGCGATGGGTGCGTTCGACGGCCCGCTGACCTTGGTTCCGAACAGGCCCGTGCCGCTCGCCTGGCGGGCGACCGTGATGACGCCAGCGCCGCAGTGGTCGGCGACCTGCACGGTGCACGTGTTCGGCGCCTGGACGAGCTTGTTCGAGGTGTCGTCGTAGACGATCTCCGCCGCGCCGCTCGCGTCGATGGTCACGACGAAGAAGTCGGCGAGGTTGCGGTTGCCCTGGCTCTGGATGCAGCCCGTGCCGGCAAGGCAGATGTCGTCGTAGTGCATCGGATGGGGCGTCACCTTGACGAGCTGCCTGGAGGGCGCCGCGCCGGTCACCGCGCCCGTGGAATCGGTGGGAAACACGACCTGGGACATGAAGACGTTCCAGACCTGGTTGTTGTGGCTCGACGGGTCGACCTGCAGGTTCGAGCCGTACCAGACGGCGTCGGCGCGGCCGGCGCCGCCGGCCTTGATCCACGGAAAGACGTTGGTCGCGTCGCCCGTGGCGGTCGAGCCGTCGCTGACCTGCACGGGCGCCGTCCATTTCGTCCATCCGGTGGCCGCGCTCGCCGCGCTGACGAACACCTGGCGCAGCGCCGGGTTGGCGTTGCTGACGGCGAAGACGACGATGAGGTTGCGCGCGGAGTCCATCGACAGGACGGAGAACAGCGTGTCCGGCGAACCGGTGGTGTCGGCGATGTGGACGAGCCGGGTGAGGTCCTGGCCGCCCGCGCCGTTGTCGTCGAGGAAGTGCAGCATGCCGCTGGCATCCGGCGTGCCGATGTTCATGTAGAGGCCGGGAACGCCTGTCCCGGCGGTGCCGCAGGTGTGCGAGTCGCACGCCGCCGCCTGGAACACCTTGCCGGTGACCTGGTCGATGGCCGGATAGCCGTCGCCGCCGAACGGCGAGTACGACGCCTCGGTCGCCGGCGTGACGTCCGCCGTCGCGTTGACGTAGTTGACGCCGTCTGTGCTCATGCTCCACTGCTCGCCCGAGTTCGGTCCGGGCCCTAGGAGGTTGTTCCAGGCGAGGTAGACGAGTGGTGCGGGTCCGGTGTACGCGGATTGGTGCGGCGCCGTGGGCGAGGGGTCATAGACCGCGAACCACTGGCGGTCCGAGCCGGGAGTGGTGCCGCCGCTGCAGCCCAGGAAGTTCTCCTGGTCCGACGCGCCAGAGTTCGTCGGTCCCGTGACCGCGACGCGCTGGCACGACAGCGCCCACAGGTCCGCGAAGTACTGCCTGCCGCTGCGGTCGAAGGCGATGTCGGTATCGCCTCCGCCAGGCCCCGGCGCGGGGATGGACATGATCGCCGACGGCACTGTCTTCTGCGCCATGACGCGGAACGTGTGGCCGCCGTCGACCGAGCCGAACCAGGTGCTGCGCTGCGTACCTGTGCCGGTCGGGCCGCTGTTGAAGACCCGGCCCTGCGGGTCGACCGCGATGTCAGGCTCGCCGTTCGTGTGGATCGGATCCACGATCGTCGGCGTCTCGAACGTGATGCCCGCCGCCGCGGCGGTGATCACGCCGAGCGGGATCGGTGCGAGAGCGATCGATGAACAGACGAGCGAGACAAACACCAGGACAGACGTGCGCCTTTGCACCATGCCGCACCCCCCAATTAGCCCCCGGTTGCCTGCCCGGCGGCCTATCCGCGCTGTTTCCGTCCTAAGGAAATATCACCGCGCCAGGCGGCGGGCATCCCTCAATTGAACGAATTTTCTAGCTGCGGACCCTGGCGGCGACCAGCGTCAGCTCCTCGATCGCGACGCGCGCCAGCCGGACGGCGCGCGCGTAAGCCGCTTTGCTGGGCGGCTTCGATTTGCCCTTCAGCGAGTCGTCGATGAACCTCTTCGCCTGCTCCGACGCATCCTTCGCGGCCACGCTCAACCTCCCTTGAGTTCGTCCCAATAAGTGTCGATGATCAGCTCCGCAAACCACTCCGACCAGTATTTCTGCTTGAGCTTCTTCCGCGCGAGGTAGTTGCGAAACTCGGGCGTCACCTCCAGCTCGGCGATGAGCAGCGCGACCACGTCGTCGGGCCGGATCTCCTTGATGAACGCATGCGTGGCGTTGAACGCGTGCCTGGCCTTTGCCTTCCACGCAGCGGCACCCTGCTCGAGAAGCGACGCCAGGCTCGCGTCCTTCAGGTCCTGCAGCTTCTTCTGGGTCAGGGCCATTCGAGCACCAGCCGCAGCGTCCACGCCGCCGAGCCCAGCAGCGCCACAAGCTCGAGGAGGAAGAGGACGATCGAGGCCCTGTAGACACCGTCGCCGCCCGCCAGTGCCCAGGCGATGCACACGGCGATGGTGAGGAGCGAAACGCAGAACGTCGTGAAGAGGATGACCGCGGTCGACCGGTACGGCCGCTTGACCTCGGCCGGCACGGCCCCCGAGTACGCCTGGAGCGTGGTCAGGACGATGCCCAGGAACACGAGCACGAAGCCGGCGAGCGCGGTCGAGGCGCCGAGGATGGCGAGGACGACGTCCTGGGTGTCGATCAAAGTCCGGCTCAGGAGAAAAAGAGAGAGGCCCGGTCGCCCGGGCCTCTCTCTCGGGGCTTCTCCGCGCCCCACCCCTGATTACACGGCTCAGCAGGCGAGGGACGCCTGGTGGAAGTTCGCAAACGGGTTGAGGTCGCCCATGAAGGTCAGCCGGCCGCCGCCCGACGACTGCGACTACTGGGTCTCGGGAGCCGACCGCATGAACCACGGGAGCAGCGCCTCATCGGACGGGTGGTAGAGCCCATCGGACCAGTGGTTCTGATCGAAGGTGTTCGTGCCAATGCCGAACGCGATGTTGAGCACCGGGTCGCCGGTCTCGAACAGGTTGCTGCATCCGTACTGGGGGTTCAGGGCGGAAAACCAGTTCTGGACGGTGTTGTTGCCGTAGGGGTCGTTCGCCCACTCGACGATCTCGTGGCTGAGGCCGTGGATGTCCTGCCGGCCCCACATCGTGAAAGGACTGAATATGCCGGCGCTCAACCACGATCCCCAGGCGAAGGTCTGCAGCGGCTCGTTGCCGTGCCGGCCCGCGGTCGGGTCGCCCTGACCCGAGGCCGAGCCCGCGCCGTGCGCGCCGAGGACGCAGCAGTGCTTGGGATTTCCGTCCGCGAACAGCACGACGTTGTAGGTGAGAAACAGGGCGAGGCGGCTCGGGTCGAGATTTCGGCTGGCCACCTGGGCGTCGATCACGCCCTGGAGCCACCCCTGGTCGACCAGGCCGAATGTGACTCCGCCCTTGGTCGTTCGCGTCAGCCCCAAGTTGGCGGGGACCGTGATCGCCGCCGCGTCGAGGACCGTCGGGCTCAGGATCACGTGGTAGCCGGTGCCGACCTTGTCGAACTCGGCCCGCATGGTTGCGTCCAGGAGCTGGACGTCAGTGTTGCCGGCGGACAGCGGGCCACCAGGCCCGGAGGCGCCGCTCGCGGTCGACGCGCCGGCGGCGGTGGTGTAGTCGCCCGCGGTGAAGATGGGCGAAGCCAGCACGGCGGGAACGAGGTTCGAGCCGCTGAACGTCGTGCCGCGGACCGTCAGGTCGAGCGGGATGATGTCGACGCCGATCGTCGCCGAGCTGTTGGTGTTGGGATTGAAGCCGACGATGTTGTACCCGTACGTCACGCCGTTCGTCAGGTTGGTCGTTCTGCCGTGCCAGTGCCTGACGGTGTTCGCCTGCTCTTCCGGGGCGGCCCCTCCATGGCCGAAGGTCGCGGTGATGGTGCCGGCGTCGGCGCCTCCATCGGCGCCGTCCCACGCCGGGGCGTCATCGGCAAGCGCGCCGGTCGAGGCCACGACGAGCGCCGCCGCCGCTGCGGCCAGCGCCGACGAAGAGACGCGAAATCCCCAGACTAAAGCGCCGAGATTCACTTCAGAACACCCCTTCTGACGGCAAAACTGCCCGGGTTTTACCGAGCTGTTTTGGATAGTAGCGAGGCCCTGATCGGGTTCCACAAATTAACGAAGAAATCTTTCAAGCCCGATCGATTTGATCAGTTTTGGGTCGAAATTGAAGAGGCCCGGTTGCCCGGGCCTCTCCATGGGCTCACGCCCATCCCCATCCTCTACCGGTCAGCAGCCGGTCGCCGGCCGGCGGAAGCCCGGGAACGGGTTCAGGTCGCCCATCAGCGTGTAGCGGCCGATGTTGGCCGTGGCCGTCTGGGTCGGTTCGGAGATCGTGTTCGGGGACGTGCGCATGAACCACGGCAGAAAGGCTTCGTCCTCCGGGTGGAAGTAGCCGTCGTAGCTGATCGTGTTGCCATTTGCGTCTGCGATCGGGTTGGGCGTCTGGTCGTACGTGTTCTTGCCCATGGCAAAGCCGATGCCGACGACCGGGTCGCCGGTCTCGAGAACCCCTGTGCAGCCATACTGCGGCGCGGTCGGGGTCAGCCAGGGCTCGACCTTGTTGTTGACGAACGGATCGTCCCCCCATTCCGCGATCTCGTGGCTCAGGGCGTGGATGTCCTGGACGGCCCAATCCGTTCCACCGTTGGCGCGGGCATAGATGCCGGGCCTGATCCACGAGGCCCAGGCGAACGTCTGGACGTGTTGGTCGGCGTTGCCGTTCACCGAGCCGGTGCCGCGTCCGACCACCTCGCCGGCGCCGTGGAATCCGATGACACAGCAGCTCGTGCCGGCCTGCAGAAGTACGCTGTCGGTCAGGTAGAGCGGGAGGTGCGTCGGGTCCGCCGACTGCATGAGGTTCTGGATCCTCGAGCCCCACCACGAGTAGCTGACGAGCGGGAACAGGACGCCGCGGCCGCTTCGGGCGACGACGCCCGAGCCGCTCGGCACGTCGATCGTGATCGTGGGCTGGACGACCGGCTGCAGGCGCAGGTGGTAGCCGCTGGCACCGGTCGCGTTGAACTGGGCGCGCATGGTGGCGTCCTCGAGCTGGAGCTGGTTGCGGGCGTCACCCTGGGACAGCGTGCCGCCAGGGCCGCGGACGAGCGCCGGGCGGTTGGGGAAGCTGCCCGCCGCCGTCGCGGCCGGCGTCTTGCCGTAGCTGTTGGTCGCGAACTGCGGCGATGCGAGGGTGCCGGCAAGGATGTTGTTGCCGTCGAACGTCATCCCGGCGACGTTGACGACGATCGGGTAGACGTCGACCTGGATCGTCGCCGAGCTGTTGCTGGCGGGATCGACGCCCGCCATGTTCCACCCGTACGTGACGCCGTTGTCCGGGTTGAACGTGGAGCCGGAGAAGTGAGTGATCGTGTTCTCCGAGGCGAGCGGCGCGGCGCCGCCCACGGTCGTCGTAAGAGCGTTGAGCTGCGAGTCGTCCAGGGTCTGGACGGAGTCGGCACTGACGGGCGTCGCCCCTATCGATGCGACGACCGCAGCGGCAGCCGACAGACAAAGAACGAGCTTGCGATAGGACATGCACACCCCCTTGGGTTTCGGAGATTCCGACAGCACGGGCCGCCCTGCACGCGGCGTTGAGGCATTGTAGCCAGCAGTCTTAAGGCTGCGCAAGGTCGTCTCTTAAGAAGCCGGGGATTCCCGGGCGTCGCGGTCGCGCCTCTGTCTTCCTGCAACGCGATGGGGGCCCGCCGCGGACCGCTGACGCATCCATGGCGCGCTCACCGGCTTCCTCGGCAGCTTCGCTACCCTTCGATTTCAGGCGCGCCGCCGTAGCTCAATTGGCAGAGCAGCTGTTTTGTAAACAGCAGGTTACGGGTTCGATTCCTGTCGGCGGCTCCAGTCCGCGGTGTTCAGAAGTCCTGCTGATCGCACCGGCCGGCGCTTGGACCGTCAGGAGATCGCGTAGTAGCGCAGGGACAGGATGTGCAGCGTCCCCGACGCGCCGTCGATGTAAAGGCTCGGCGACGCGGCGCCTGTCGACTTCGTCTCCGTCGCCGTGCCGGCCTTGTGCCCGTCGACGTAGACGGTGATCGTGTTGCCGCTGACCGACACCGCGACGTGGACCGTGCGCCCGCCCTGCACGCCGGCGAGGCTCGCCGGCCCGACGAGCGTCTGCGCCTCGCCCTGGTAGGGCGAAAGGTAGAGGGTCATCGTCTCGTTGGCGACCTGGATGTTCAGGTCGACCTCGGCGTCCTCGCTGCCTGCCGACCCGCGGATCTGCCAGTTCATCTCGAAGTCGCTGCCCGGATCGGTTCGGAACTGGAAGTCGGCGACGTACTGCTTGAGCGCCGGCCCGGCGAACTGGCAGCCCAGGCCCCCGCCTGACTGCGCGATGTGCACGTCGAGCGAGCTCGCGCCGTAGCCGATCGTGACCGAGCCCGCGGGGTCGGGCGATGGCGCGACGCTGCCCGGCCAGGCCCCGGAGCTGAGCTTCAGGTCGTACACCAGCGCGCCGTGCGACGGCGCGTTGCCCGAGGTCGACGCGGTCAGGTGCGGCAGCCGAGGCACCACGACGGCGTATCCCACACCGGCGACCACGACGGTCGCAACCAAAGCCGACGCCACGAGGACAGGAACCCGTGAGGGGCGCCACGAGATCCTCGGGCCGGCGACCGCACGTGCCGGCGGAAGCTCCACCGTTCCTGGGGCGGCCGTCACCGCCCGGGCGAACTCTCCGCACGACCGAAAGCGCTCCGCGGGGGTCTTGGCCAGGGCGCGCAACAGTGCCTTTTCGCTCGCCTCCGACAGCCTGGGGTTGACCGCGCGCGGCAGCGGCAGCGGGCTCTGCATCTGCGCGAGCATCACCGCGGCCGGCGTCTCGGCGTGGTAAGGCACACGGCCGGTGAGCGCCTCGAACGCGACGACGGCGAGCGAGTACTGGTCCGAGGCGGGGCCGGTCTCCTTGCCCGCGCACTGCTCCGGAGACATGTACTCCGGCGTGCCGACGACCATGTCGAGCCGGGTCAGCCGCTCGCCCGCCGCCATCATCCGCGCGAGGCCGAAATCGCCCAGCACGGCGGCGCCATCTTTGTTGACGAGGATGTTGGACGGCTTGAAGTCGCGGTGGGGGACACCGTGTTGGTGGGCGTAGTCGAGGGCGGAGGCGATCGCGTCGAGCACCTCGGCGACGCGGGCCGCGTCGAGCGGCTTGCCCAGCTCGCCGGCGAACGTGCCGCCCTCGACGAACTCGGTGACGATGTACAGCTGGCCGTCGAGCTCGCCGTGGTCGAAGACGGCGAGGATGCTGGGGTGCCGGAGCTTGGCGATCGCGACGGCCTCGCGCCGGAACCGCTCCCGGAACTCGGGGTCCTCGGCCAGGAAGTCAGGCAGGACCTTGATCGCGACCATGCGATCGAGCGCGGGCTGATAGGCCTTGAAGACCGTCGCCATCCCGCCCCGGCCGACCTGCTCGACCACCTGGTACGGGCCGACCTGGACGCCAGGGCCGATCTTCATCGGCAGGAAGGATAGATGCGATGATCGCTGCCGGAGGGAGGAGATGTTGAAGGCAGCCGACAGGGCGGAGCTCATCGCGCGCTATCGCGACGGATACAGCGCTGTGAGCGACTCGCTGGACGGGATCACCGAGGAGGAGCTCGACTCCGGCGTCGACGGCGAGTGGACGCCGCGCGAGATCGTGCACCACCTCGCCGACGCCGAGATCATCGGCGCGGAGCGCATCCGCCGCCTGCTCGCGGAGCAGGAGCCGCAGATCATGGCGTACGACGAGAAGGCCTTCGCGCAGCTCGCGATGCGACGGCCGATCGAGCCGTCGCTGCTGGCGCTCCAGGGCGCGCGAGAGAGCACGGTCCAGCTCCTCGAGCGCATGACCGACGACGACTGGAAGCGGGCGGGAACGCACAGCGAGCGCGGCCGCTACACCGCCGAGGATTGGCTGACCGTTTACGCGGGGCACGCGCACGACCACGCCGACCAGATCCGGCGCGCGCGCGGCAGGGCCTGAGCGTGGCGGCGACGCAGTCGTTGCTGGACGCCGCGGTCAACCTGGCCCGCACGCGGCGCAAGCAGGACCTCGACGACCTGATCGAGGAGCTGCGAATCCCGTCCATCAGCACGCTGCCCGAGCGGCGCGAGGACTGCCTTCGCTGCGCGCGCTGGATGCGCGACCGCCTCGCCGCGATGCACTTCAAGACCGAGATCGTCGACGTCCGGCCGGGCGGGCTCCCCGTCGTGGTCGCGGAGTGGAACGGGCGACCCGGCAAGGCGCACCTGACGATCTACGGCCACTACGACGTGCAGCCCGTCGACCCGGTTGACGAATGGAAGTCGCCACCGTTCGAACCAGCCGTGCGCGACGGACATCTCTACGCGCGCGGCGCGGCCGACAACAAGGGCAACCACATGGCGTGCGTGAAGGCGGTCGAGCACCTCTTCGCCTCGGGCGGGTCGCCCATCAACCTGCGGTTCCTGCTCGAGGGCGAGGAGGAGATCACGGGACCGTCGCTGCCGCAACTCCTGCGCGAGCGCGGCGGTTCGCTGAAGACCGACGCGGTTCTCGTGTGGGACAGCAGCATGGACGAGGAAGGCCACCCGACGCTGGCGACCGCGCTGCGCGGCCTGCTGTACACGGAGCTGCGGGCGAAGGGGCCGGCGGTGGACCTGCACTCGGGCACGTTCGGGGGCGTGGCGCCGAACCCCATCAACACGCTCGCGCGCGTGGTCGGCGAGCTCAAGGACCGCAACGGCCGCATCACCGTGCCCGGCTTTTACGACGACGTGCGCGACCCCTCTGCGGAAGAGCAGGCCGAGTGGAAGAAGAAGGACGCGGCGTACGCCGAGGACGTGCTGCGCGTGACCGGCGCGAAGGCGCTCGAGGGCGAGCAGGGCTACTCGGCGCTGGCGCGCGCGGGGAGCCGGCCGACCCTGGACGCGAACGGGTTTCTCGGAGGCTTCACCGGCAAGGGCGCGAAGACGGTCATCGCGGCTGAGGCGATGGCGAAGGTGAGCATGCGGCTCGTCCCCGACCAGGACTGGACGAAGATCCTCGAGTCGTTCAGGGCGTACGTGGCGTCGCTCACGACTCCAGGCGTGGACATCTCGATCGAGGTGAACGGCTCGGCGCCGCCGGTGCTGTGCCCGGTCGACCACCACGCGGCGCAGGCGCTGCGCGGCGCTTACAAGTCGGCGTTCGGCAAGGAGACGGCGCTTGTCCGGGTCGGCGGGTCGATCCCGGTCGCGGTCGACTTCCAGGAGGCCGTGGGAGCGCCGCTCGTGATCAGCGGCATCGCGCAGTCCGACTGCGCGATCCACTCGCCGAACGAGCACCTTCTGATCGACAACTACCACCGCGGGATCGAGGCGGTCATACGGTTCATCTGCGCGCTCGCCGCGGACGAGTAACCCAAGGTCGTATTCGGGTGTCAGACAACACCCCTTCCGACCGAAGGGCCTCCGTGACTCTCTCGCGGAGGCCCTAGATCGGGATCAGCTCGAAAGCCGCGCCCTCGCCCTTGGTCAGCGGCTCGCCGGGCTTCGACGGCTTGACATAGCTCCCGTACTTGTCGCGCGCGAGGCGCGACGTCTGGCGCGCCTCCTCGGGGTCGGTCACGTGCCTGGGCTTGACGCGGACCGCCTCGCTGCCCAGCTTGATGGTGGCCTCGCCGGCGGCCACCAGGTTCTGCGGCCAGTGGCGCTCCATGCCCCCACCGGAGCGGATGTAGATGCGGGTGCCGTCGGTGGCGACCCAGATCGTGACGCTGTGGGATCGGCCGGACCTGCGCCCCTTGGTGGTCAGCGTGACCTCGTGCTGCGTGGCCGCCGCGTCGAGCGCGGCGGCGCTGAAACCTGCGGCCATGCAAACACCCTACGTCAGGCCGCCCTCGGGGCCGCCCTCGGCTCCGGAACCGCCCGCGACTTGCGGTACCATGCCCGCCTCGGTGCGGGTATTCGGGACGGTCCTGGCGGCGTTGGCGGTGACGGCCGGGATCGCCGGCTCCCTCCTATATATGTCCGGCGGCCAGACGCGTCCTCTCCGACTCGACGCCGTTGCCGGCACGCGGCATGTGGACGCCGCTGTGGCGCCGATCGACAACAGCCAGCACCTGTACGTCCTCGACGGGTGGGGCGGCGTGCACCCGGTCGGCTCGGCGCCTGCGCTCGCGACGACAGCCTCGTGGCCTGACAAGGACATCGCGTTTTCGCTGGCCCTCTTCCCCGACGGCTCGGGTGGATATGTGATGGACGGTTGGGGCAAGCTGCACCCGGTCGGCGACGCGGCGGCCGTGGACAGCGGCGTGTACTGGCCGGGCTGGATCGGCGCGCGGCAGATCGTCATGGCGCCATGGGCTTCACGGCAGCGGCCGGCCGGTTACCTGCTGGACGCGGACGGCGGCATCCATCCCTTCGGCGGCGCGCCCGCGGTGAGGGGCAACGCGACGTGGCCTGCGCAGGGCATCGCCAGGGCGCTGGTGCTGGCGCCTGCCAGCACGCCGTCGTCGGTCCGGGGATACACCCTGGACGGTTTCGGAGGCGTGCACGCTTTCGGCGGAGCGCCGCCGGCGATTGCGGCCGCGCGGTTCTCGGGCGATATGGCGCGCGGGCTCGTGATCCTGCCCTCGCGCGGCATGTTGGTCGAGGGTTACACCCTCGACTACTCGGGCGGCGTCCATCCGTTCGGCGGCGCGCCCGACATCGCGCTCGCTGCGAGCGCGACCTGGCCCGGGCGCGATATGGCCGACTCGCTGGTGGCGTGTACGGCGGCTCCGGTGAGCGCGCAGGGAGGGTGGGTGCTCGAC
>CBJLKR010000066.1:0-11078 GCA_966423695.1 uncultured bacterium
AACATACGTGATCGCCATCGAGGCTGAGGTGATCGGCCGACAACCTCGAGGATCAGCGGGCCCTAGGCGACCGTGGTCCCAGGTGTTCCCGTGCCAAAAGAAAAGCGCCGGCCACTCAGGCCGGCGCTTTCCTGAGTGACTCGATCAGCTCGCGGCGGCCGCAGCTGCGTTGACGAGGCCGGCGCCGTAGAAGTTGTTGGAGCCGACGCCGCCTGAGCAGACCTGGACCGGCGCGCCGAAGAACGCGACACCGGGATCCAGAGCCGCGGGGCACCCCATCTTGGTCGCCTCCGCACGAAGCAGCGCAACGACGGCGCCCTGCGGCATGCTCGGGTGTGCCGCGCGGATCAGAGCGGCCACGCCTACCGCGTGCGGAGCCGCCATGGAGGTGCCGTTGAGCCACGCGTAGTAGTTGCCCGCGGGGTCCCGGACGACGCGACCGATGCTCTCTTGGAAGGCAAGGTCGCCTGCGGTCGACGAGTAGGGTGCGAGCACGCGGCCCCGCCTCGTGTCCGGCGTAGGAGTCTGGAACCGAGAGCCGCCCGGCGCCGTCACGTCGGTGAGGTTCCCGTACGTCGAGTACCACGTCAGGAGGTTCTCGGCGCCGGTGGCCGTGACCACGACCACGCCCGGGATCTCGGTCGGCATGACGACACAGCTGTTGTTGACGTTCCTGGTCACCGCCGCGCCGGGGGGCCAGTCCGGGCTGATCTCGTCGGTCGTCGGGTGGTTGAGGTCGATGCCGTCGTTGCCGGCGGCCGCGACGAGCACGACGCCCTGCTGCTCGGCGTACCGAGCCGCGGCCGAGATCTGCTGGATGATGTCCTTCTGCTCCGCATCGTTGCGGCAGTTGAACAGCCAAGGGTCGGCGAAGAAGCTCATGTTCACGACGTCCAGGTGCTGGTCACCCGCGTAGCGCAGCGCGTCGACGACCGACTGGGTGAAGAAGAAACCGTTCGCCGTGCCCGCCTTGAGGACGACGATCTTCGCCTCCGGCGCGACGCCGCTTGTGCCGATGCCGTTGATCGGCGCGGCGATGGTGCCCGCGGTGTGCGTGCCGTGTCCCGCGTAGTCCTGCAGCGCCGCCTTGTTGGAGCACTGTGCGGGCCCTCGGACGACCTGCTCGGCGGGAAGCGAGGTCGGGGTGTCGGGATAGATGAACGAGCAGGAGGCGGCGAGATCGACGTTGGGCATGATGTCGCCGTGAGTCAGGTCGATGCCGGTGTCGATGTCGCCGACGCGAGCTCCGGCGCCTCTATTGACGGCGTAGGAGCCGGTGCTGGTGGCCCCGATCGCCCGCATGTCCCACTGGCACGATCCCAGCGGGTCGGGCATGTTGGACTGTGCGCCGTACAGCGCGGCGCAGGCCGCGGCTTCGGCGGCCTGGGTCTTCACCGTCGCGACGGCAGTCCCCGGCGCGAGGGCGAGGGGGCACAGCGCCGCGAGGCCGGCCACCAAGAAACGGAACTGAAGACGGCGTCTTGCCATGCTGTTGATCTCCCCTCCGCAGATCGCCTTCCCCACAAAGGCTTCCGACCGATTCTATCCAGAACCCTTCATCAAAGCTTCAGGCGGGATCCTCGAGGCGGTCGAGGAACGTGCGTTGCGCGTCGAGGATCATCCGCCGTGCGGCGTCCAGCTCGAACCACGCCGCCCGGTCGACCTCGGGGAACGTCGCCTTCCGCCCGGAGCGTGGCGGCCACTCCATCTCGAACGTGACGCTTCGCAGCGAAGCGGGGTCGTAGTCGCCCTCCGCCGCCCACGCGTGGACGACTTTCCCGCCCGCCTGTCGGATGTGTCCGAGGTCGGTCCATCGCCCCTTCGGCGCCTCGGCGCCGAGCTCCTCCTTGAACTCGCGGCGCGCGACGTCGGAGGCCTGCTCGCCGGTCTCGATCTCGCCCTTCGGGAGCGACCATGCGCCCTCGTCCCGCTTTTTCCAGAACGGGCCGCCCGGATGGACGAGCAGAACCTCGCGGCGGCCGTGCGCGCCGGTGCGAAAGAGCAGCAGGCCGGCGGACTCCTTGCTCAGCGCCGCCTACCCGCCGGTTTCCAGTCGAGCGGGAGTCCTGCCTCCAGGTGCGCCAGGGATTCGTCGACGAGCTTGAACATATCCGCCTTGGGATCGTCGACGATCGCCAGCATCGCGGAGAGGAGCACGCCCAGCACCGCGCCCGACAGGTTGTGCACGACGAAGTCGTCCTGCTTGCGGCCGATGCGCGGCGCGAGCAGGTGCGCCAGCTGATCCACGATGCTCGCGAACTGGCTGAGCATGGCGCCGCGAAGCTCCGGCGTCGTTGCCATCAGCTGCATCCGCGCGCGCATCAGGCGGTCCTGCTCGGGCGTCAGGTGACCGAACACGGAGCTCATCGCCGTGCGCAGGCGGCGGATGGGGTTCATATCGGCGGGCTGCGCGTCGAACGCCGCGAGGACGAGTGGATCGAGCTCGTCCTCGAAGACGACGTCCTCTTTGCTCGGGAAGTAGTTGAAGAAGGTGCTCGGCGAGATCTCGACCGCCTCGGCGATGTCCTCGACGGTCGTCTCGTCGAACCCCTTCTCCAGGAACAGGCGCATCGCCTCGCGCTGGATCGCGGCTCGCGTCTTGAGCTTTTTGCGCTCGCGTAATCCAGCGCTCAGTCAGGCCACTCCTTCGACCACCGCGTCGTCGATAGCGGTCGCCGTCGCGCGCCCGGGCATGAACACCAAGGCCACCAACATAGCGAGCGCGGCGATGGCCGCGGAGACCAACAGGGCGGTGTCCATGCCGCGGACGAACGCCTCGCGCACCGACGCGGCCAGGGCGGGTGAGTGCAGCCGCTCGGCGATGGCAACCCCGGCGAACACGCTGAGCCTGGTCGCCGCGGCCGCTGCCGGGGGCAGGCCGGCGAGGGAGAGGTTGGCCTGGTAGACGGTCACCAGCACGCTGCCGAAGCTCGCCGAGCCGAGCGGCGCGCCGACCTTCTGCAGGGCCTGGATGAGCGCCGAGGCGACACCGCTGCGCTCGCTCGGCACGGTCTTCAACGCCGCCGAGGCCGCCGTCGCGAACGCGACGCCCATGCCGAAGCCGACCACCGCCATCCACGCCGCGACGTAGACGGGGCTGGAATCGACGCGCGTGGTCGCGCCCACGAGCAGGCCGGCCGACGTGATCGCGAAGCCCGTCGCGATCGTGACCCGCGCGCCGACACGCTCGGTGACGCGGTCCGCGGGCACCGCGCCGAAGACAAGGCCGACGATGATGGGCAGCAGGCGCACGCCCGAGCCCTGAGGGTCGAGTCCCAGCACACCCTGCGAGTACTGCGGCAGCGTGAAGACCAGCCCGATGAGCGCGAGCCCTCCGAGCGAGGCGAGCAGGACGCCCCACGTGAACCCGCGCGAGCGAAACAGCGTGAGGTCGATCAGCGGCGCCGAGACGCGACGCTCCCAGGCGAAGAACGCGGCGATGATCGCCACCCCCGCCAGGGCGATCGCGAGCGACGGCGCGTCCGTCCAGCCATGGCGGCCGAGCTCGATGAGCCCGTACGTCACGCCGGTAAGCCCCACGGTGGCGAGCAGCATGCCCACGGGGTCGAGGGCGGGCCGCTCGGCCGAGCGCGACTCCGGCACCAGGGCTAGGACGGCGATGATGCCGAGGATCGCCACGGGGACGTTCATCAGGAAGATCCAGCCCCACCAGTAGTTCGTCAACAGCCAGCCGCCGAAGATGGGCCCGACGGGGAGGGCGAGGAAGTTCGCCGCCGCCCAGACGCCGACGGCCCGCGGCCGCTCCTCCTCCGAGAACATCGCCGCCATGACGGAAAGGGCCATGACGACGATCGCGGAGCCGGCCGCCCCCAGGGCGACGCGGCCGGCGATGAACGCCACCGGACCGTTCGAGTACGCGCACGCGATCGAACCGAGTCCGAACAGGACCAGCGCCGCCACGAGCACGCGCTTGCGCCCGAAGCGTTCGCCGAGGACGCCCGCGGGCAGCATGCCCGCGGCGAGCGTGAGCGCATACCCGGAGGAGAACCACTGGAGGTCCGACTCCGACGCCTTGAGCGCCACCGCCAGCGTCGGCAGGGCGACGCTCAAGACAGTGACGTCGAGCCCGACCGCGAGCACGCCCAGGGTCAGCGCCCCGAGCGCCCACCACCTTCGCATCCCGTACCCCACCATTTCACCACCTCCTCCAGATGTTGATTGAAGCTTAAATTAGAGTCACTATAAAAATCAACAGGGTCTAATCGCGTGGCAATCGAGCCCATCGCCGTGGCCCACGGCGCATGATGTGGGGCACTTCCGCGAAGAGGAGGTTCCATTGGGCGAAGAGGGTGCCTACGCGCTTTTCTGCGCCACGGTCGACGCTGCGTCGGCGGTGGCGGGGATCACGGAGCTATCGGTCCTCGAGAGGATCAAGCGGCCGGAGCGGATCCATGAGGTCTCGATCCCGCTGGTCCGCGACGACGGCCGCCACGAGCTGCTGACCGGTTATCGCGTTCAGCACAGCTCCGCTCGCGGGCCCTACAAAGGCGGCATCCGGTATCACCCCAACGTCTCCCTGGACGAGGTGAAGGCGCTGGCCGGCTGGATGAGCATCAAGACCGCGGTGGTGAACATCCCGATGGGCGGCGGCAAGGGCGGGATCACGGTCGACCCGCGCACGTTCTCGCCGGCGGAGCTCGAGCGGCTCACGCGCGCGTACACCGAGCGGGTGTGGCGCGTCATCGGCCCGCTGGTCGACATCCCAGCGCCGGACGTCAACACCGACGCCCGGATCATGGACTGGCTCGCGGACGAATACGGGCGCCAGTCGGGCCTCGCCGACCCGGCGGTGGTCACGGGCAAGACGGTCGAGCACGGCGGCTCGCTGGGTCGCGACAAAGCGACCGCGCGCGGCGGCTTCGACGTCCTCGAGGGTGCGCTCCGCGCTGCCGGCGAGGACCTGCGCGGTAAGCGCGTCGCCATCCAGGGATTCGGCAACGCCGGGGCGAACGCGGCGCTGCTTCTCCACGACGCCGGCGCGCAGATCGTTGCCGCGTCCGACTCGACGGCCGCGCTCGTCGCGCCCGCCGGCCTGCCGGTGGAGGAGCTCGCGGCCTACAAGGACCGCGGCGCGCATTTCTGCGACCTGACGGCTTACGAGCGCAAGCATGCCGACGCGCCGCTGTTCGAGGAGGTGGATATCCTCGTCCCGGCGGCGCTCGAAGGCCAGATCACGGCCGCGAACGCGAGCCGGGTGAAGGCCCGATGGATCGTCGAGCTCGCCAACGGACCGACGACGCCGGAGGCGGACGATGTCCTCGCCGCCAAGGGGGTGCATCTCCTGCCGGACATCCTCGCCAACGCCGGCGGCGTGGTGGTCAGCTACTTCGAGTGGGTGCAGGACCTGCATTCGGAACGGTGGCTGCTGGAGGAGGTCGAGGCGCGCCTCGCGGTGGTGATGCGCCGCGCCTACGACGCCGTCACCGCGATGGCGAACGAGAAGAACGTCTCGATGCGCGTCGCCGCCTACGCGGTCGCGATGCAGAGGATCGCGGCAGCCATCCAGGAGGGCGAGAGGGCCCCGCGGCGCAGCATCAGCACGATGATCCTGTAACGCGGGCGCTGTGCTCGGCGCGAGCGGGGGTCGCTTTCAGCTGACCAGTTCGCGGGCGCGCAGCGAGGCACACATCGTCTCGCAGAGGGCGGGAAGGCTCGCGTCGCCGACGCGGTAGTACACCGTCGAGCCTTCACGCCGGCGCGAGACCAGGCCCGCCAGCGCCAGGCGGCCGAGGTGCGCGGACGTGTTGAACCGCGAAGCGCCCGAGAGATGAGCGATCTCGTGGACGGGCGCCTCGCCGCACTCCATCACGGTACGCAGGATCCGCAGACGGGTCGGGTCGCCGAGCAGGGCGAACCTGCGCGCGGCCTCCTCGATGTCGCGATCTTCCACGCCGAAAACGTAACCGCGTAACTGCGCAATCACACAGGGCCATCCGGTCCCGCGCCAAGGGGTCCACCGGCACTGTGTGCCGGGCCGGCGAGCGGCCACCATCGAATCCGGAGGTAGCGCACGCAAATGGACGAACAGGAAAAGCCGCTCTCGCTGGTGCTCTTCTCGGGCACGGACGACAAGCTGAACGCGGCGGCGGTGCTGACCGTCGGCGCGGCGGCGATGGGGCGGCCGGTCAACATCTTTCTTCAGTACTACGCGCTCGACGCGTTCCGCTCGAGCCGGATCACGCAGGACCACAACCTCTCGCCTGAGGCGACGCCGCAGCAGGCCCCCGCGGTCCGCTCGCACCCGGGCAACCACTGGAGCGAGCTCCTGCGCCAGGCCAAAGACGTCGGCGACGTCGACATCCAGGCCTGCGCGCTTTCGATGGACATGTTCCACCTCGCGAAGGACGAGCTGGACCCGCTGGTCGACGGCGTCGAAGGGGTGGCCGCATTCATGACCTCGGCCGCGGAAGGCCAGGTCGTTTTCATCTGATCGGAGGCAAGAAGATGAGCACGGTTCAGGTCGACAAGACGATCGACGCGAGAGGCATGGCGTGCCCGGGGCCGCTGATGAACCTCATCGGCGCGATACGCCAGGGCCAGGTGGGTCAGGTCTTCGACGTCCTGTCGAGCGACCAGGGGTCGAGGACCGATATCCCGGCGTGGGTGGCGAAGGCCAAGCACGAGCTCGTCGAGGTCAGCGAGGACGCCGGGTTCGCGCACTTCGTCGTGCGCAAGGCACGGTGACGGCGATGCGCAACGACGTTCTCATCCTCGGCGGCGGCGTCGGCGGAACGATCGTGGCCAACCTCGTCGCCAAAGAGCTCCGCGAGTCTGCGCGCGTGACGCTGGTCGACCAGACCGGCGTCCATGTCTATCAGCCGGGCTTCCTTTACGTCGCGGTCGGGCAGGAGAAGCCCGCCGCGCTGCAGCGCGACGAGGCACAGCTTCTGCGCCGCGAGGTCAAGCTCGTGGTCGACACCGCGACGCTCGTCGATCCCACAGCCAAGAAGGTGTTCCTGAAGTCGGGGCGCACCCTCCGGTACGACGAGCTGCTCATCGCGACAGGGAGCAGGACCGTGATGGAAGAGGTGCCCGGCTGCATCGCCGCGCACGACTTCTACACGCTGAAGGGCGCCTCGCGCCTCTTCGCGACGCTGCAGGAGTTCGAGGGCGGCACGATCGTCATCGGCGTCGCCGGCATCCCCTACAAGTGCCCGCCCGCGCCTGTCGAGTTCGTCTTCCTGCTCGACGACTACCTGCGCTCGCGAGGCATCCGCCAGAAGAGCGAGATCAAGCTGCTGTCGCCGCTCAACCGGGCCTTCACCATCGAGGCGACCTCGAAGCTTGTGCAGCCGATACTGGCCGAGCGCGACATCGAGCTCACGCCGTTCTTCAACGTCGAGTCCGTCGACCCCGTCGCCAAGACCGTGACGTCGCTCGAGGGCGAGACCGTTCCGTACGACCTCCTCATCCTCGTCCCGCCGCACCGGGGGCAGAAGGTGATCGAGGACTCCCGCCTCGGCGACGAGCGCGGATGGGTGCCGGTGGACAAGAACACGCTGAAGCACACCGGGTTTCACAGCATCTGGGCCATCGGCGATGCCACCAACATCCCGATCTCGAAGAGCGGTTCGGTCGCGCACTACGAGGCTTCCGTCGCGGCGGCCGAGATCGTCGCCGCCGTGCGCGGTGAACCCGCGCCGGACCACGTCTACGACGGCAAGGTCATGTGCTTCCTGGAGACCGGTCGCGGCGAGGCGACGACGATCAGCTTCGACTACGACCACCCGCCCGTTTCGCCGACCCCCGCTAGGCGCTGGCACTGGGCCAAGGCGCTGTTCAACAAGACCTACTGGCACACGGTCCCGCAAGGGCGCGTGTGACGGTGCATCAAGGAGAGCCGATGAGCATCACCATTGCGATGAGACTGGATTTGAAAGGTCTTTCATGCCCGATGCCGGTCATCAAGACGGCGAAGGCCATGAAGACTCTCGCGCCCGGGCAGCTGCTCGAGGTGCTGGCCACCGACCCCGGATCCGTCGCCGACTTCAAGGCGTGGGCGCAGACGACGGGCAATTCCCTCGTCGAGGCCGACCAGTCGGAAGGCGTGTACCGATACGTGCTGAAGAAGAAGGAGTTCTGAGATGAGCGTCACCATGGAGCGACCCGTCGCGGAGGTCGCAGAGCGCAAGCCGCAGGAGGCTGAGAAGCTCACGATCGTGCTGTCGAGCGGAGACCTCGAGAAAGTCTGGGCGGCCCTGATCATCGCCAACGCGGGCGCGGCGATGGGGAAGGAGACGGCCATCTTCTTCACCTTCTGGGGGTTCTTCCCGCTGGTCAAGAACGACGTTCGGATCACAGGCGAGAACTGGATGCAGAAGATGCTCTCGCTTATGAATCGCGGCGGCGACGAGCACATGAAGCTCGGCAAGATGAACTTCGCCGGGGCCGGGGCCGCGATGATGAAGCACCTCGCCACCGAGCACCAGGCCGCCTTGCCGCACGAGCTGATGGAATCCGCCAAGGACCTCGGCGTGCGCCTGATCCCCTGCCAGATGAGCATGGACCTGTTGGGACTGAAGCGCGAGGACCTCATCGAGGGAGTGGAAGAGCCGATCGGGGCGACGACCATGCTCGCGCTCGCGAAGGGCGCCACGACCTTCTTCATCTGATGATCACCGCGACTTACGCCGGAGGCGATCGGATGCGCGTCAGCGTGCGCGGTCACGAGCTGGCGACCGACCAGCCGGTCGCCGACGGAGGGGACGATACGGCGCCGACGCCCACCGAGATGTTCGTCGGTGCCCTCGCCGCCTGCGTCGGCTACTACGCCGAGCGCTACCTGCGCCGCCATGAGATCAGCACGGACGGCCTGACGGTGACGTGCGATTACACGTGGGCCGAGAATCCGCACCGCGTCGGGGCGATCGACGTCGCGGTCGACGCACCGGCGCTGCCGGCGGACAATTGGGAAACGTTCGCGCGGGTCGTCGAGCACTGCACCGTCCACAACACCCTGCTGGTCCCACCGGAGGTTCGCCTCAAGGTCGGCCGTGCCGGGACGGTCGCGGCATGACAGTGACGGCGCGGGGCCTCGAGGTCCTGTCCGACTCGGAGTGCGTCCGCCTCTTACAGGCGAACGACGTCGGGCGGCTCGGTGTCGTGGATCGCGAGGGGCGGCCGCTGATCCTTCCCGTGAGCTACAACGAGATCACCGGCCGCCGCTTCCGCGCCCCGTAGCGGACGGGGCTTTCGCCCCTTGCGGCGCGCGAAGCCGGGGCGGATGCTGCGGTCATGAAGGTGGCGAGAGCGTTTCACCCGGGCTCGCCGTACGCCGAGCCGGCGGACACGCTGCGGGACGCAGCGGCCCGCATGCGCAGCCATGCGCTCAGCGCTCTGCCGGTGCTGTCGGGCAGCGACCTTGTGGGCGTGCTCACGGAGCGCGACATCGTCGAGGCGGTGGCGAAGGGAGTGCGGCCGGCGGTCGCGCACGTCGCCGAGTACATGAACGACGAGCGGCACGTCTGCGTGCGGATCGACGAGGACGTCGAGGTCGCGGGCATGAGGATGCTGGCGATCGGCTGCCGGCATCTGCCCGTCATCGACCGGGGCCGGCTCGTCGGCGTCGTCTCCGCCCGCGACGTGTTCCTGGCGTCGGCGCGAGGTGAGCCCGAAGGAGTGCTTATCTCATGACCCGCAGAGGACGCGATCCGAGTTGGTGGCTTGGAGCCGCCATGGTCGTCACGGCGTCGGCCGGTGCCGCTTACTACCTGGACCCGCAGCGGGGACACCGCTGCCGGGCGACGGGTGGACCAGTGCGGGTGGGGACCAACAGCCCTCACGCGCGACGTCTCCGGGCGTACTTTGGGATGCGATATCTGACGCAAGGAGGTTGACGATGCCCTACGACGAGAGCAGGAAGGCGTGGGACCGCTTCGAGACCGACGTGCAGGGTCTCGCCGGTGAGCTGAAGCGCCATTACCGCGACGCGGACGACGTGAAGGACACCGCCGAGCTGAACCGCTCGCTGGACCAGCTGCGGCAGGCGGCCGAGTCGGTGTTCAAATCCCTCGAGACCGCGACCCGCGACCCCGAGGTGCGGAGCAGGACCAAGGACACCGCGCGCTCGTTCGGTTCGGCGATCGCGGAGACGTTTCGCGAGCTGTCGGACGAGATCGACAAGGCGCTGAGGAAGCCCGCCGCGACTAAGTAGGCGGCCGGAGGGGCGCCGCCGGTCGCCGGCGACCTGCGGCTGAGCCAGCTGCTAGACGGGCTGGGTTTCGAGCACCTCGACCTCGGCCGCCTTGGCGTCCGCCTTCGTCTCGTGGACCGTGCCGGGCGCGTGCTGCGGCGGGGCGTACACGGTGAACAGGCGCAGCTTCTCGTCGTCCGTGTTGACGATGTTGTGCCGGGTCCCGGCCGGCACGCACACCACCATGCCGTCCTCGACCTCTTGCTCGCGGCCGTCGAGCACGGCCTTGCCTTCGCCCTCGACGATGAAGAGGAGCTGGTCGACCTCGTGGACCTCCTCTCCGATGTCCTCGCCGGGAGCGAGGCTCATGAGCACGAGCTGCGAGCTTTTGCCGGTGAAGAGGACCTTGCGGAAGAGACCTTTGTGCGTGTCCTCCTCTTGGAGTTTGGCGAGGAGGGGCTGGGTCATTGCACAAACCTCCTTGTTCCACCCAGCATCGGCCCCGCCCGCTTCCGATGCGAGTGGCTAACGTCCCGCCGCCGGCGGGACGCTAGGTCGTCGGCGCGGCCTGGCGGAGCGCTCCGTACCCGCCGAGCAGGCAGGCGTCGTAGCCGGCCGGGATCTGCCAGTCGAGGCTGCCGCGGATCGGACGCGGGAGCGCGAGCAGGCAGCCGGCGCACGGAACCGTGCCGTCCTCGAGCGGGCGCGAGCAGCGGCCCTGCGCGTTCGGCCCAGCGCAGGTGCTGAGCTCCTTGCCCGAGGCGCTGTACACCGTGACCATGTCGCGACGGAACGGCAGGGAGCGGTCGATGGGGTGCGGAGCCAGGGATACGGGCTTCGCAGCCTTCGGAGTGGCAGCGGGCGGATGGACGGTGGCAGGCCGCGACGCCGCCGAGTCGAGCGCCCACCAGACCAACCACACCAC
>CBJLKR010000067.1:0-10682 GCA_966423695.1 uncultured bacterium
CCTCCGGGTCGTAGAGGATCGGACGGTGCGCGTAGGAGCCGACCTCGAGGTCGCCGCCCGCCTGGCGCTCGTACATGTTCGTGTCCATGTCGCGCACGATGGGGTGCTCGATGTCGGACTTCGCGCCGCGGAAGCGCGGCACCGGGCCGATGTCGATCATCTGGTGCACCGCGGGCGTCAGTGGGATGCGGGTCCCCGCCATGCGCGCGAGACGCGGGCTCCACACGCCGCAGGTGATGGCGACGACCTCGGCCTCGATGTCGCCCCGAGTCGTGCGGACGCGCCGCACCCGGCCATGCTCGACGTCGATGGCCGTCACTTCGGTCTTCGGCGACACGTGCAGCGCTCCGGCCGCGGTCCCCTTCTCGCGCATCAGCGTGCCGGCGCGCAGCGAGTCGACGACGCCGACACCCTCGGTGTAGAACCCGCCGAGGATGACCTTCGGGTCGAGGTAGGGGACGAACTCCTTGACGTCGGCCGGTGACAGGAGCGACATCCCTTCGATGCCCCACGAGGTCCCCGAAGCGACGCGGCGCGTGAGCTCCTGCATGCGCTCGCTCGTCCGCGCGACCTCGATTCCGCCTGAGCGAATGAAGACGCCCATGTCCTTGTACTGGCGGACGCTGTCCATGGTCAGCGCCGTCATCTCCTTGGAGTGGTCGACCAGGTAGATGAAGTTCGAGGCGTGGCCCGTCGAGCCGCCCGGGTTGGGCAGCGGGCCTTTGTCGAGGAGGACGATGTCGCGCCACCCCAGGCGCGTCAGGTGGTAGGCGAGGCTGTTGCCGACGATGCCGCAGCCGATGACCACGGCGCGCGCATGCCGGGGGAGTCCGTTCTGACCGTCTTCCATCACATCACTCCGGTTGGTAGGGGGACCGCGTCTCCTCGGGCAGCTCGTACCACCGCACGCGGTCGCCGACCTGCGCGCGCAGGCGCCACTTGAGCGGCTTCGGCGCGCTCTCGATCACCGCCCACAGCTCGTCGAGGCGCGCACGCACCAGCTCGCGGTCGATCTCGAGCTCTTCGAGCATGGCGCGGAGCCGCTCGATGTTGACCTGCAGCGTGCGGTAGAAACCCCAATCGCCGGCCGCGAGCCGGGCGATGTATGCGGCCTCGATCGCGTCCTCTGCGTCACCCGTCTCGATGGCGTGGTCGAGCATCAGCGCGGCGATGTCGATGAGGTCTTTGCGGTTCACCTCGTAGATCTGCAGCTTGCTGACCAGCAGGTCGGACGGCCGGACCGCCCGGTGCTCGTGGTCGAGCCGCCCGCGCAGGTCGATCTCGTGCGACATGCGGAACACATCGATGAAGACGTCCACTTGGCGCCCGTGCTCGGCGTCGTAGAAGTACAGCCGGCGGTCGCCGTTCATCAGGTTGAAGCGCTCGTTCGCCTCGTACCCCAGCTCCTTGAAGAGCTCCATGGCCGCCTTGCGGTCCTTCTTGGAGATGGCGTAGTCGAGGTCGCCGTACTTCCGCTTGAGCGGGGCCTTGTGCGCGCTCGGCGAGTGCGCGTGCACGCCGGCGCCGCCGAGGAGCTTGACCCCGACCTTCTTCTTCTTCGCCGCCTCGGCGATGCGATGGGATTCCTCGATGGGGTCTTCCAGCGGTTTCGTCAATCGGGCGAGATCTCGATGACGATCGTCTTCAGGTCGGTCATCTGCTCCAGCGCGAACCGGCCGCCGACCCGGCCGATGCCGCTCTTCTTGCCCGCGCGGCCGCCGAACGGCAGGTGCGCCTCCCAGTAGTTGGTCGACTCGTTGACGTTCACCCAGCCGGTGTCGAGCTCGTCGGCGAAGCGCAGCGCGCGAGAGAGGTCGCGGGTGTAGACCGCGCCCAGCAGGCCATACGGCGAGTCGTTGGCCAGCGCCAGGGCCTGCTTCTCGTCCTTGAACTTGATGATCGGCGCGATCGGGCCGAACGTCTCCTCGCGGCTGACCCGCATATCGGGCTCGACGCCGTCGAGGATCGTCGCGTGGTAGTAGAGCCGGGTCGGGAAGCCCTTGGCGCGCTCGCCCCCGAGCACCACCCTGGCGCCGTGCTTGACCGCGTCCGCGATGTGCTGATCCATCTTCGTGGCCACGCCCTCGTTGTTCAGCGGCCCGAGGGTGGTGTCCTCCGCGAAGGGATCGCCCAGGCGCAGCGCCCGGGCGGCGTCCGCGAGGAGG
Source organism: uncultured bacterium (assembly GCA_966423695.1). Lineage (GTDB taxonomy): Bacteria > Chloroflexota > Dormibacteria > Dormibacterales > Dormibacteraceae > 40CM-4-65-16. Next base: position 2,166 of record CBJLKR010000067.1, read on the forward strand.
GCGACGAACTCGTCGCGCACAGGCTCCTCGACCAGGATCCGCTCGCCGGCCGTGCAGCTCTGTCCCGCGCACAGGTAGCAGCCCACGATCGCGCCCTCGACCGCCTTGCCCAGATCGGCGTCGGCGAAGACGACCTGCGGTCCGTTGCCGCCCAGCTCGAGCATCACGTGCTTGCCCGCCGCGCGCCGGGCCACGGAGGCGCCCGTCTCGGTCGATCCGACGAATCCGACGCCGTCGACGAGCGGGTGGCCGGCAACCTCGTCGCCGACCTCCGCCCCGGGCCCGGTCACGAGGTTCACGGCGCCGGCCGGCCAGTCGCCTTCGGCGATGCACTCCATGAGGGCGACAGAGATGACGCTCGTCGACGTTGCGGGCGTCCACACGAACGCGTTGCCGGCCGCCAGCGCCGGGGCGATGAGCTCCGCCGCCATCGTCAGCGGCCAGTTCCAGGGCGTGATGATCCCGTACACGCCGCGCGGGTAGTGCTTGGCGAGGACCCACTTCGACGGGCTCGCCGAAGGCAGCACGCGCCCTTCGAGGCGCTTCAGGTCCTCGGCCGCGATGCGGAAGTACTGGATGCACTCCTCGACCTCGCCCGTGGCCTCGGCCTTCAGCGGCTTGCCCTGGTCGAGCGTGAGAAGGCGCGCGATGTCGTCCCGCCGCTCCTCGATCGCGTCGGCGACTCGGTGCAGGCGCGTCGCGCGCTCGAAGCCCTTGAGCTTGGCCATCTCCTTGCGGGCGCGGTGCGCCGCCTCGACCGCGCGCTGCGCGTCCGCGCGCGAGCCTTTCGCCACCGAGGCGATGACCTCGCCCGTCGCGGGGCTGTCGGCCTCGAAGTGCTCGCCCGACTCGGACTCCACCCACCGCCCGTCGATGAACATCTGCTTCGTCGATTTCGCGACGTTGATCGTCATCGTCAGTTCGCTCCGTTCAATCGGTGCTTGCCCATATCGAAAGCACGCGTGTAGATCTTTCGGTAGTTCGCCGCGTCGACATCGCGCGGGTTGCCGATCGTCTGCGGGTCGGCGAAGGCCTTGTCGGCGAGCATGGGGATCTCGTCCTCGGCGAAGCCGAGCTCCTGCATGCTCGGAATGTCCACGTCGACCGTCAGCTGATGCACGTACTCGACCGCCATCTCCGCCGCGCGCCAGGTCGAGACGCCGCGCACGTCCAAGCCGAACGCCTGGGCCATGCGCGCGAAGCGCTCGGGCTCGCCGGAGTGGTTGTACTCCATGACCGGGCCGAGCAACCGCGCCGTCAGCGCGCCGTGCGGCGCGTCGTGGACGCCGCCGGCGGTCTGGCTCATCGCGTGGGCCGCGCCGGCCGAGTCCGTCCCGTACGCGAGGCCCGCGAGCATCGCCGCCGCGCTCATGTGGTAGCGCGCCTCGAGGTTGCCCGCCTGCGAGAAGGCGACGCGCAGGTATTTCGCCACGTACTCCATCGCCAGCAGGGCGACCGCGTCGGTGAACGGCTGGTGGTAGGACATCGTGAAGCACTCGACCGCGTGGGCCAGCGCATCCATGCCGGTACCAGCGGTCACGGCCGGCGGCAGCTTGACCGTGAGCTCGGGGTCGATCACCGCGACCCACGCGGCGATGTCGGGTGTGCCGCCGACGTTGAATTTGATCTTGCGCTCGGGGTCGGTGATGACGGCCCAGAGCGTGACCTCGCTGCCCGTGCCCGCCGTGGTCGGGACCGCGATCATCGGCGGGATCCGGGAGCGAATCGGGCTGTGGCCCCACTCGTACTCGACGATGCTGCCGTCGTGCACGGCGACGACGCCGATGCCCTTGGCCGTGTCCATGGAGCTGCCGCCGCCGATCGCGACCAGGCCGTCGCAGCCCTGCGCCCTGTACTCGGCCGCGCCGGCGTCGACGAGCTCGACGCCCGGGTTGGCGCGCACCTTGTCGAAGACGACCGGCTCGACGTCAGAGCTGCGCAGGGCCTCGAGCGCGGTGTCCAGGAGGCCGGCGGCCTTGACGCCGGCGTCGGTGACGAGCAGCGGGCGGCGCATGCCGAGCAGGCTCGCCTCGCGGCCGAGCTCCTGGATCGCGCCGAGCCGCTGCACGAGGCGGGTCGGAGACTGGTAGGTCCTGAGGGTGTATTCGAGCATTCGCGTCCTTTAGAAGAAGAGGCCGCCGGGATCACTCCCGGCGGCCGTCGCAATCCTACTCAACAGGGATCTCGTGGTGGATCCGGCGCAGGTCGATGCCCTGGCGGCCGCGGATGACGCGCGCGGCGACGTAGATGACGATCGCCACCACGTACGTGCCGACGAAGTAGTAGACGGAGTTCATGGTCGTCTGGAACGACGTTCCGTACAGGTTGGCGCTGTTGAACGACCACTCGTAGAGCATGAAGAGCAGGAACAGGCCCGTGACCACGCCCACGACGCTGATGAGCGGTAGGCCGCCGACCTTCCATTGCGCGATCGGCGAAGCGTCATAGAGGTCTTTGCGGCGCCACGGGAGGATCACCGCCGCGACGACGGTGGCGAAGAAGGTGAGGGCGAGCACGGCGGTCGCGTCCAGGAAGACGCTCGCGAATGTCGGCCTGTAGGCGTAGATCGCGCTGATCACGAGTGACGGCACGATCATCAGCACGAGCGACCCGTAGGGCACGCGCCGCGTCGCCGAGATGTTGGCCGCCCACGACGGAAGGACGCGGTCGAACGCGGCCGCGAAGATGACGCGGGTCGAGGACAGGAACAGGGTCCCGGCCCAGCCGAAGAACCACAGGCCCATGACGATGATCAGCAGGGCCTGGAAGAGGTGGTTGTCGACGAGCCAGCCGGCGAACATGACTGGGTACGGCCACGTCGGGATCACAGGCGCGGGCCCGCCGTAGAGGCTTCCCCAATAGAGGCTGTTGGCGGCCTGGTAGAAGGTCCATCCCATCGTCTTGACGATCAGGATCACGACGAGCGCGACCATGCCGACGGTCACCCACAGGCCCCAGAACATGCTCCAGAAGGGCTTGCGGATGTCCTTGGCGCCGCGGACCTCGCCGTAGAGGGTCGCGCCCCAGTTCGGCCAGAGAAGGTAGAAGGCCAGCCAGGGGAGGAGAAGCAGGATCGAGCCGAACGAGATCGTCCCGAAGTTGGAGCCGGCAAAGCCACCCTTGTTGGCCGCGTCGATCGTCGCCTGGTAAGCGTTCGCGGGTGCCCCGAATAGGCTCGTCGCCTCGCGGTTGAAGGCACTCTGGAAATCGCGCTGGCTGGCGAAAAGGAGGAGCACACAGACGACTGCGAGCCCGGCGAGGCCGATCCAGAAGCAGATCTTCTGGATCCGGGCATACGTCTCCATGCCCATCGTCACGACCACGCTGACGAAGGCGAGCACGATGAGGCAGGAGACGAAGACTCCCGTCTGGCTCGTGAAGAAGGTCGCGACGCCGGTCCAACCGAGGGTGTAGGCCAGCGGCGAGAAGAATTGGACGACGAGGATGTTGGCGTAGATCGGCGCCCAGAGGAACAGGGTGAACCACCATCCGGTGATCGAAAGCACGAAGCCGAGCCCGCCGCCGAGCACACGGCTCTGCCACGCATAGTCGCCGCCCGTGCGGGGCATGACGCTCACCAACATGGCGTAGGTGGCGACGAGGAACGTGGTCAGCACGCCGAACAGCAGAATGGCGACGAGCACCTGGCCGTCCGGCACCGTGTAGACGAACGACATGCCGTACAGGCCGAGCGTGATCAGGTTCACCGACCAGAACGCGTAGACGAACGCGTCGAACGTCGACCAGGCCTTGACGAGGCCGGTCGCGTTGCGAAGGAACAGGCCCGGCCGCGTGCTCGCCGCCGAGCCCATCGTCGTGTCAGCCATAGTGCTTCCTCCTTACCTCTTCATCCGTTGACCAGCTGGTAGCTCTTGATTCCTTTCTTGGGGTCGAGCTGGATGATCGCCCCCATGAGCATTCCCTCCTCGTACGCGCTGCCCGGGTTGATGGACAGCGTCTTGCCGATCTTCACGGCGCCCTTGCTTTCGTGAATGTGCCCGTGCAGCGACAGCAGCGGCTGGTAGCGCTCGATCGCCGCGCGCACGGCGGTCGAGCCCACCGGCCGCAGGGCGCGGCCGCCGTGCAGCAGCTTCAGGTCGGCGTCGATCGCCGGAGCCTCGTCGAGGCCTGACTTGAACGGCGGGCAGTGGAGGTTGAAGATCGCGCGCGCCGGGTCACCGACAAGCGAGGCCATGCGTTCGATGCGCGCGCCGAGCTCCTCCTCCGAGTCCTCGCGGTGCGTCTTCCAGGGCGTCGGGTTGGACCAGCCGGTCGAGATCATGGTGAACCCGTCGATGTCGACCGCGCGACCTTCCCCCAGCTCGACGAGCTCGGCGCGCCGGACGACCTCGTCCACCTCCATCTCGTCGTCGTTGCCCGGGCAGACGAAGATGCGCACGCCCGTGCCGCGGAGCTTGTCGGCCGCCATCCCCATCCACCGCTCGACCCCGTCGAGCATCACCTCCTGGAAGCACGCCGCGCGCTTGTCCGCGTCGGCGTCGAGCTCGTGCAGGCGGTCGACTGTCATGCGCAGCGGGTAGTAGCCCTTGCGCCGGATCGTGGCCTCGACCTCGCCGACCTGCTCCGCCCCGACGGTCTGGTGCTCGCCGCCCAGCTGCACGCTGAAGTGGCCGTTCTCGGAGACGATCGGCACGATCGCCTTGCCGGTCATATCGCCGCCGCAGATCAGCACGTCGGCGTCGTAGAACTTCGCCGAGTTCAGGAACTTCCTCCAGCACACCTCCGAGCCGTGCAGGTCGGTGGCGAAGAAGATCTTCGGCACGGTCTAGCTCTCCACCAGCGCCTTGCGGAGCTCGCGCTCGAAACCCGTGACGTGCTTGCGCATGATCGTCTCGGCCAGGTCGCCGTCGCCGGCGAGGATCGCGCGCATGAGCTAGACGTGCTCGTCGACCGCCTCGCGCAGACGGACGTCGTGGTCGAGGACCAGGTACCAGAGACGAAGGCTGAGGTTGAAGTAGCGCTCGAGCGTCGCCTCGAGGAACGGGTTGCGCGCGGCGCGGTAGATCGCGCGGTGGATCTTCTGGTCGAGCTGCATCAGGTCGCGCTGGTCGGTGACGTAGGCGCGCGAGAGGAGCTCGAGGAGCTCCTCGATGACCTCGCGGTCCGGGGCCGCAAGCTTCTCCGCCGCCAGGCGCGCAGCGTGGGCCTCGAGGACGACGCGGACCTCGGTGATGCGGGCGAGGTCGGTGATGTTGACGTCGGTGACGAACGTGCCGCGATGCGGCACCGGGCGGACGAGGTTCTCGCGCGCCAGGCGCTGCAGCGCCTCGCGGATCGGCGTCCGTCCGATGCCGAGCTCCTCGCGCAACCGCGTCTCGTTCACGACCGAGCCCGGCGGCATCTCCAGGCTCACGATCCGCTCGAGGATGCGCCGGTACGCGAGCTCACTCTGCGAGCGCTGCTCGACCGCTTCGGCAATCGCCATAACCCCTTCGCGCCCCTCCCCAAGGGCTCATCGGGCACGCCCCGATATGCGACCGATATACCGGCGCGGAAGGTAGCACCACTGGGGCGCTACGTCAATTCGCCGCCGCCTCCATCCACCGCTTCAGGTCGGGAGACCGAAGCACGCCCAACGCCCGTTCCCAGCGGCCGGTGTAGTAGCCCGTGAAGTCGTAATCGACGGCGGAGATCCTGGCCTGGATCGCCCCCCACAGCGTCCAGCCCACGTCCGACATCAGCGCGAAGAGGTTCATGCGCGCCAGCTGGCGCGGGTCGGGCCCGCCGAAGTACGCCTCGCACAGCGCCGCGCGCAGGTCCCCGTCGAACTCCGCCTCCTGCGCGGTGTTGCCGAGGTCGAAGCACGGATCGTTGTTGCCGCTCAGCTCGTAGTCGACGATGCGCAGCGCCTCTCCGTCGTCGATGAAGTTCTCGCACAGGAGGTCGTTGTGGCATGGGGCCGCCGGCAGCGCCGCGGCGCCGACCGCGCGCTCGATGTCGGCCACGACGGCCAGCCAGTCCGCGTAGTCGCTCGGGATCGTCACCCGGTGCGCGTCGACGATGCCGAGGTAGTACTCGATGAGCCGGAACATGTTGAAGTCGGTGAGGAACCGCGGACCGGCGTGCAGGCGGTGGAACGATTCGGCCATTCGCGCGGGCATCTCCGGTGACCGCAAGGCTCTGGCCGACATCGTCTGGCCGGCGATGAATTCGAGGACCATGACGTCGAGGCCCGGCACGTGCTCGAGCACCTGCGGGCCGATGCCGGTGCTTGCCGCCGCCTTGGTGTTGTGCACCTCGTTGGCGCGATCGATGGACAGGAGCTCGGTCGACTGGCCGGGCAGGCGCATGACGTAGCGCGAACCGTCGACCTCGACGAGGTAGTTCTCGTTGGTCAGGCCGCCCGACAGCACCGACAGCTTCGGCTTGCGCCCCTTCCACAGCGAGACGTGCGCGGCCGCCTCGTCAGCTCGCACGCACAGCGTCCTTCCCGAGCACCGCGTCGCGCGTGACCTCGGCCGGGATCCGGGTGCCGAAGACCTCGACCTCGACGCGCGCGCCCGGCTTGAGCTCCACCGGAAGGTACGAGTAGGCGAGGTTGCGCCTGACCGTGAACCCGTACGCGCAGCTGCGCAGCCGGCCGGCGACGCGGCCCTCGTGCAGCACGGCCTCGCCGCCGTAGATCGGCACGTAGTCGTCGCCGCCGACCGCGACCGTCCGCAGGCGACGGGTGACGTCGCGAGAAACGCCCGGCCACTTGTCGCGGTCGACGCAGAAACCAAGGCCGGCCTCGAACGGCGTGTCCAGCAGTCCCATGTCCGTGCCGTAGTAGCGGTACCCCTTCTCCATGCGCAGGGAGTCGAGGACGCGGTACCCGCACGCCTCGATCCCGGCGTCGCGGCCCGCGGCGATCAACCGATCCCACACCTGGCCCGCGAGCCGGCGATCGACGTACAGCTCCCAGCCGAGCTCGCCGACGTACGTCACGCGCTGCGCCCAGGCGCTGATCCCGTCGATAACGATGTGGGCCGCCCGCATGAAGGGCAGATCGACGTCCGGGAGCACGCTCGTGGCGAGCGGTCCCCAGAGCCCGATGACGGCGAGCTCGTCCGACGACTCGCGGATCTCGACTTCCTCATCGCGGACTTGAAGCCGCAGCCAGCCCAGGTCGCTGTTGACGTAGCCGGCCCCCGTGACGACGCGGAAGTGATCGGGCGCGATGCGCGCGATCGTCACGTCGGCCGCGATGCCGCCGTTTCGCTCCAGCAGCTGCGTGTAGATCACGCTCCCCGGCGGTCTGTCGATCCGGTTGCCGGCGACTCTCTCCAGGAGGGTGAGCGCGCCGCGGCCGCGGACCTCGATCTTGCCGAAGGAGCTCATGTCGAAGATGCCTACGCGTTCGCGCACCGCCGCGTGCTCCGCGGCGAGACGGTCCCAGTAGGGCGGGCGCGTGAAGCCGAAGAGGCGCTGGTCGGCGCCAGCGCGCCGCCACGGCCTGCCGGGCTCGAAGTAATCGGGCCTTTCCCATCCGTGCTTGGTGCCGAAAACGGCGCCGAGGTCCTGCATGCGCGTGTGCAGCGCGGAGAGCCGCCTCGGCCGCCCCCATTCGTCGGAGTCGTACGGGTAGCGCTGGTAGTAGTAGTACCTGTACGTCTCGCGACCGAGCTCTGCGGCGTAGACCGGGTCGCCGTGCACCGGCCCGAATCGCCACGGGCGGTAGGCGTAGAGGTCGAGCTCGGACGCGCCGCCGGTCACCATCTCGGCGATCGCCCGCCCGATCCCGCCCGCGCCGCCGAACCCGTTGAGCGAAAGCCCGGCCGCCATGTAGAGGCCGCGCACGCCGGGCATCGGCCCGACGAGCGGTGCGGCGTCGGGCGTCATCGCGTCGGGATGGCAGACGAGCTTGACGATGCCCGCCTCGTGCAGGAACGGGAACCGCCGTGCCGCGCCGGCGAGCAGCGGCTCGAAGCGCGCCTGGTCGGGTGGCAGCGAGGCGCCGGCGTGGTCCCAGGGCACGCCGTCGATCCAGCGCGCGACAGGGTTCAGCTCGTAGCCGCCCAGCACCATGCCGCCGGCCTCGGCCTTGCCGTAGACCAGGTTGTCCGGGTCGCGGAAGCAGGGCATATCGTGGGGCATCTCGTGGCCCTCGACGGCCAGCAGCGCTGCGTGCTGGTGGTCCACCGGCGTCGAGACGGTGAACGCCCCGGCCATGGACGCGAGCTGCGGTCCCCAGATGCCACCGGCGACGACGACCACCTCCGTGGCGATGGGGCCGCGCTCGGTCTCGACCGCCGTGACGGCGCCGTCCGCGGCGACGGTGATGCCCGTGACGCGGCGGTGCGTGTGGACGCGTGCGCCTAGCTCGCGCGCCGCGGCCGCGAGAGCGTGCGTCGCCGTGTGCGGGTCGAGGTGGCCGTCGCCCGGCACCCACACCGCGCCGTACAGGGAGTCGCGCGTGATCACGGGCATGAGCCGCGCCGCCTCTTCCGCCGACACGAGCTCGACGTCAAGCCCGATGCCCAGGGCACGCGTGCGCGCGCGCCGCAGCTCCAGCAG
>CBJLKR010000068.1:0-10476 GCA_966423695.1 uncultured bacterium
GAGGCCGACTGCACACGCGCCGTGGACACGCCCCCCGCGCTGCCCACAGCAGCCGCTCGATGCTAATGCGATCAGCGCGTCCCCGCAACCGGCGAATTCAGCGCCGCGATCGAGGATCGCTGAAGCGAAGGATGGTGGCGGGTAGTTCCGCGAGGGCAAGATCCACCGCGAGTGCCGGCACTCGGACGGTTCGGCCGCCTGAAATACAACCGACTGCCGGCGTTCGCACGCAATCGCGAATTGGAGTGGGCGACCCGGGACTCGAACCCGGATGGATTGCTCCACACGCCCCTCAAACGTGCGCGTCTACCAGTTCCGCCAGCCGCCCGACTGAGCCGCTCGATTCTACCGCCCGCCTTCCCCGGCCATGGCCAGCAGCGTCGTCACCGTGGTCCAGTTCCGGGAGGTGGCCTCGACCCCGAGCGAGCGCGAGGCCAGACGCTCCCAGAGCGGCGTCCGGGCGATGCCGTCGGGGTGCCACGAGTAGATCTCACGGCCGGCGATCTCGAACCTCTCGGGCGTGGCGAGCGCGCTGAGCTCGGCCCTGGCGCGCGGGCTCAACGGGCGCGCAAGGAACGTGACCAGGTGGCGCCGCGGGTTGGCTGCGACCCGAGCGAGGGGATTGCGCCGCACGACGGCCCCCATCTGCGCGTGGGTGCGGACCAGGACGGCGATGTCGAGACCGAACGACTCGTGGATGATCGCGCGCACGCGCGCGGCCAGGTCGTCTGGGGCCGCCCCGCCGGACACGACCACGTTGCCGCTCTGGACGTAGGTGGCGACGTCCCGATAGCCCGCCGCCTCGAGCACAGACCTCAACTCGGGCATCGAGACGCGGTTGCGCTTGACGAGGTTCACCCCGCGCAAGAGAACGATGTGCCGCGACATTGCGATAAGAAGGATGCATTCGCGCGCAACGCTGATTAACTTCCCCTCTCGAATGCGCACGTTGACTACGTCCGACCGGCGCCAGACCATCTTCAACGCCGCCCTCGCGGCGGTCGCCATCGCATCCGCCATCTACGCGCTGATCCTCAAGTACGAGCCGTTCAGCCAGCAGACCGTCATCGCGATCGACGACGTCGGCGAGGCGCTTGCCGCCGCGATCGCGTGCGGCGCCTGCGCGTGGGCCGCGCGGCGCGCCACCGGCCGCAACCGGCTCGGGTGGGCGCTGATGAGCATCTCGACCGGGCTCTGGTCGGCGGGGCAGGTCGTGTGGACGATCTACGAGGTGGTCCTCCGGCAGCAGGTGCCGCAGCCCGGCCTCGTCGACATCGGATTTCTGTCCGCGGTCCCGTTCGCGGTCGCCGGCATCCGCGCGTTCTGGGACGACGCGCGCGGGACGTCGGCCAGCTGGCGGGTCTGGTTCGACGGCCTGATCGTGGCCATCGCTCTGGTCTCCACCGCCTGGGGCTTCGGCCTCCGCCTCGTTTGGGGCGACGGCGGCGACCTGACCTCGAAGACGTACGCGCTGAGCTACCCGGTCGGCGACATCCTGATCGGCACGGTCCTGATCCTTGCCATCCGCCGCGCGTCCGGGCAGCAGAAGGGGCGGATGGCCCTGCTGCTGTGCGGCGTGGCGTGCTACTCGATCGCCGACAGCGCGTTCGCCTACCTCACCGCCCAGAACGCGTACGGGTCCGTGGGCAGCGTCCTGAACACCGGCTGGTTCGCGGGCTTCCTTCTCGTCGCACTCGCCGCGCTGTACCCGTCCGCCCCGCCGAAGACCGCTGTCGAGAAACGGTCCTTCGACCTGTGGCAGCTCGCGTTGCCGTGGATGACGCTGCTGACGGCGGCCGGCGGCGACTTCTACACGGCGGCGACGCACCAGGAGGCCGGCCTGTTGCAGCCGACCATGACGGTCGTCCTCGCGATCCTGCTGACCGTCAACATGCTCCTCGAGCGCAAGGAGTTCCTCGAGATGCTCGAGGAGATCGAGACGTCGAAGACCACGCTCGAGAGCGAGTTCAAGAGCGCGCTCGCGGGCATCCAGCGCCAGAGCAAGCTGCTGTCGACCGGCGATCGGCTCGAGCCGGCGGAGGTGCAGCGCCTCGCGTTTGAGATCCACCGCGAGGCGGCGCGACTGGACGGCATCGTCGAGGACCTGGTCGAAGACGAGGACGAGGAAGAGACGAAGGAGCCGGTCGTGGAGATGCCCGCCGGCGCGGTCCCCAGCTACTGACAGGCTGGTACCCGCCGCAAGACTCGAACTCGCAACCTCCTGATCCGAAGTCAGGCGCTCTATCCATTGAGCTAGGCGGGCGCCGCCGAACCGGGACTCAGACTACCGCGACGTATCGCTCGTGGTTGAGTCCCCAGGCCGCGTAGCGCATCAAACCCAAGGCCCGGTAACGCTGCCGGCCGGCGGCTGTCTTGCCCTTCTCGATGGCCGTCCGCAGCGCCTTGCCCGTGCGTCCCGGGAACTCGGTGTACGCCCGCCCGACGGCGTCGAGGATGTGCGCGTCGGAACCACCAAGCTCGGCCGCGCGCAGGCCAAGGTTCATCCGCCGCGCAAGCTGGTTGAAGAGGTAGAAGCCCGGCGTCGCGTTCTCGACCTCGATGGCGTCGAAGTCGAGCTCGGCTGCCAGCCAGCCGACGCCGTGCACGGGGCCGCTGCGGACCTGCCGGCGCGTGCGCCAGAACGGGTGGACCGCGACGGCGAGGCCGCCCTGGTCGTGGATCGCGTGCACGGTCGCCGCGGCGGACATCCCCGGGCGGATTCGGCGCTCGAGGAACAGGCCGACGATGTGGCCGTTGCGGCTCGACACCTCTTCGCCGACGACGACCTCCAGCCGCGTCCGGCCCGCGGCGTGCTCGGCCGCGCGCAGCGCGCCTTCGATCGTGTCGTGGTCGGTGACGGCGATGACGTGGAGGCCCGAGACCGCCGCGTGCTCGACCAGCTGACGGGGCGACGGCCAGCCGTCGCTGAAGTTGGTGTGCATGTGCAGGTCGGCCCGGCCTCGGGAAACCACGGGTGTGCATCCTACCGGCGGCGGGCTTACCATCGAGCCGTTCTAACTCGCCTCTGGGGAAACGAAAGGTGGAGGTGGCGGTCGTGGAAGGCTTGATGCAGGACTACGAGCTCACCCTGCAGCACGTGCTGTGGCGCATCCAGAAGCTGCACCAGAAGAAGGAAGTCGTCACGAAGCGCGACGACGGCATCCACCGCACGACGTACGGCGAGATGGTGCCTCGCATCAACCGCCTCGCGGGCGCGCTCAAGCGGATCGGGGTCAAGCCCGGCGACCGCGTCGCGACGCTGGCGTGGAACAACGACCGCCACCTGGAGCTCTACTACGCGATCCCCTGCATGGGCGCGGTCCTGCACACGCTGAACCTGCGACTTTTCCCGCAGCATCTCGAATTCATCATCAATGACGCCGAAGACAAGGTTTTATTTGTCGATCAGTCGCTTCTTCCTCTTCTGAAGCCGCTGATCGGAAAGATTCCGACCATCAAGACCGTCGTCCTGATGGCCGAGGGCAACCCGCCGGCCACCGACGGGATGCCGGAGATGCTCGACTACGAAACCCTGCTCGCGGCCGAGAGCGACAGCTACCCATGGCCGAAGCTGTCGGAGCGGATGGCCGCCGCCATGTGCTACACGTCGGGCACCACCGGCAACCCCAAGGGCGTGGTCTACTCGCAACGCTCCCAGTTCATCCACACGATGGGCGTGCTCCAGGGCGACAACCTCGGCGTGACCGAGGGCGACTGCATCCTCCCGGTCGTGCCGATGTTCCACGCCAACAGCTGGGGCCTCCCCTACGCGATCGGCATGGCGGGCGCGAAGACGGTGTTCCCGGGGCGCTTCTCCGCCGACCCGAAGTCGATCGTCGAGCTCTCGGAGAGCGAGGACGTCACATTCCTCGCCGGCGTGCCGACCGTCTGGATCGGGCTGGCCGCGTACCTGAAGGACTCGGGCAAGCGCCTGCCGAAGGTTAAGACGGTGGTCTGCGGCGGGTCCGCCATTCCGCGCGCGCTGATGGAGACCATGGACTCGCTGGGTCTGCGCATGCTCCACGCATGGGGTATGACGGAGACGTCGCCGCTCGGCAGCGTCGCCCGCGTCTACGGCGGCCATGGCGATGAGGCGGAGCTGTCGCTGCGCCTGACCCAGGGTCGGGTGGCGCCTGGGGTCGAGATCCGGATCATGGATCCCGCGAGCGGCGAGGAGCTGCCGTGGGACGGCGTCGCCTTCGGCGAGATCCAGGTCCGTGGCCCGTGGATCGCGCGGGGCTACCACAACGGCTACGACCCCGACAAGCTGACCGAGGACGGGTGGTTCCGCACCGGTGACGTGGCCAGGATCGACCCGGAGGGCTACATCCAGATCGTCGACCGGACCAAGGACGTCATCAAGTCGGGCGGCGAGTGGATCTCCTCGGTCGAGCTCGAGAACGCGGTCATGGCCCATCCCAAGATCGTCGAGGCGGCCGTGATCGGCCTTCCGCATCCGCGCTGGGACGAGCGGCCGGTGGTCTACGCCGTGCCGAGGCCCGAGTTCAAGGGCCAGGTCACCGAGGACGAGGTCAAGGAGTTCCTGAAGACCAAGGTCGCGAAGTGGTGGGTGCCTGACGAGGTCCGGTTCATCGACGAGGTGCCGAAGACGTCTGTCGGCAAGTTCGACAAGAAGGTGCTGAGGGCGAACGCCGCCCCGATCGCGCAGGCGGCCAAGGAGAAGGAGGAGGTGCGGAAGTGAGCGTGAGGGCGGGGGTGCGAGAGCACAGGATCGGTCGCGACACCTTCCACTTCAAGTGGGACAACTCGCTGCCGCCGGCGGTCGAGGTGGACCCCGGCGATATCGTCCACTTCGACACCGAGGAGGTGACCGCCGGCCAGCTGAAGAAGGGCGACCCGGCCTCCAGGCTCGGCGCGCTCGACTTCAACCGCCTGTACCCGCTCGGCGGGCCGGTGTACGTGCGCGGCGCCGAGCCCGGCGACGCGCTGGAGGTCGAGATCCTCGAGCTCAAGCCCGGATCGTGGGGATGGTCGGCGCTGCTTCCCGGACTGGGCCTGCTCGCCTCCGACTTCCCGGACCCGTACGTCCGCTACTTCGACCTCGGCGACCGCACGTCGGCGGAGCTGCGGCACGACGTCCACATCCCGATCGCGCCGTTCTGCGGCACGATGGGCGTGGCCACCGACGAGAGCGGGCCCATCGACGTCCTGCCGCCGACCAAGGGCGCAGGCAACGTCGACACCCGCCACCTCACGGCCGGAACCAAGCTCTACCTGCCGGTCTTCGTGCCCGGCGGAATGTTCTCGGCCGGCGACTGCCACGCGGCGCAGGGAGATGGGGAAGTCTGCGTTACCGGCATCGAATGCCCCATGACTTTCTCACTCCGGTTTGGAGTGGTGAAGGGCGGCTCTCCACGTCCGTGGAGCTATCAGTTCCTCACGCCAGCCGCGCCTCTGCAGCCGCGCAGCGACGCCGCCGGGTACCACGCGGCCTGCGCGCTGGGACCGGACCTGATGGAGAACGCCCGCAACGCCGTGCGCTACACCATCGAGTGGCTGGTGGCCGACCACGCGCTGAGCCGCGAGGACGCCTACATCCTCTGCAGCCTGGCGGGGGACCTGCGCATAAGCCAGATCGTCGATCAGCCGAACTGGGGAGTCTCCTTCTACCTCCCGCTGAGCGTCTTCAGCTAGAAGGCCCACCTCCAGGCGCCCCCAACCGGCCGGAATCCGCGGTTCGGTCCGCCATACTTCCATGCCCATAGAACCGAACGTGAGCACGACATCCCTGGGGCGGTACCCGATCGAAGCCGAGCTGGGCCGAGGCGCGATGGGCGTGGTCTACCGCTCGACCCACCCGCGCCTGGAGATCCCGGTGGCGATCAAGGTCCTGTCGGACCAGTACTCGCAGGACCCCGCCTTCCGCCAGCGGTTCCACCGCGAGGCGGCCACGGTCGCCGCCCTGAACCACCCCGGCATCGTGCGCGTCTACGACTTCGACGAGGACGGTCCCGTCCTCTTCATCGTCATGGAGTGGGTCGACGGCCGCTCCATGCGCTCGTGGCTCGACGAGTACGGGCGGTTCTCCGTCGACGTCTCGGTCGACCTGATCCAGCAGCTCCTGTCCGCGGTCGGCGTCGCCCACGACTTCCAGATCGTCCACCGCGACTTGAAGCCGGACAACATCCTCATCTCCAACCGCGGCAAGACGAAGATCCTCGACTTCGGCATCTCCAAGCTGATCGACGACAAGCACCGGCTGACGGCGACGGGAAGCATGGTCGGCACGCCCGCGTACATGGCGCCCGAGCAGGTCAAGGGCGAGCCGGTCGACGCCACGGCGGACATCTACTCGCTGGGCATGATCCTGTACGAGCTCCTGCACGGCGAGCCGCCTTTCACCGGGCCGCTGCCCGCGGTCCTGCACTCCCAGGTCTTCGACCGGCCGCGAGCGTCGACCGCGATCCCCTCGCCGATCATGGAGATCATCTGGAAGGCCACCGCCAAGGACCGCTCGCAGCGCTTCCAGACCTGCGAGGAGTTCGCCGGCGCCTTCCACTACATGCCCAAGGCGGCCGTCGCCCACCCTCCCGCGGGCGCGATCTCCGGGGAGGCGACGATCGAGGAGGACGTCGAGGAGGCCACGCCGCTCCCGGCGCGCCAGACCGACGGCCAGAAGCCCGCCGGCGTGTGCACGTACAGCGACTGCCAGGAGCGGCGCGGCTGGGCGTGCGCGTACACAGACATGACCGGCCGCAAGTGCAGCAGCTGGTGGTGCCGCCGCCACATCCAGTTCATCGAGCGGACGCCGTTCTGCCCGCGGCACGCGAGCGTCATCCGCGCCCTGGCGCCGACCGCGAACACGATCTTCGAGATCAAGAACCGGCCCGCGGTCGACGACCGCGCGTTGCCTCTCGCCGCGCTGGTCGCCGAAGACGTGGACAAGGACGTGACCGAGCTCGTCCGGCGGCGCTACCAGAACCGCAAGGACGTGACCATCGCCCGCGACCGCACGGTCCGCCAGACGTGGTCGGGCCGCGACCAGGTCGCCTGGGAGCGCAGCTGGGCGGCGCTTAAGAGCCAGGGGTACCTGATCCGCATCGCCGTCCGCGTCGCCGCCGACGAGCCGGATATGGTCCAGCTCCTCATCGGCAACACGGTCGTGTTCAAGGACGTCCCCGACTGGATCACGCGCCGGCGCGAGGGCGAGGCACCCGACCACGCCGACCGCGCGCGATTCGGCAAGAAGCTCTTCGCCGCGATCCTCGAGCACGTCGATTCACCGCGACCCGTGCCCGCTCCGTCGGCGACGCCCTCGTCGTCGAGCCGGCAGATGGAGCCACCGCCGCCGCCCGAGATCAACCGCACGTTGATCGAGGGCATGGTCCTGCGCATCGCGGCATCCGCCACGCGGGTGACCGGCTACGAGGTCGCGGAGGCGCTCGCCCTGCCGTTCGTCGCGATCGAGCCGATCCTCAAGCAGCTGACGAGCGCGAACTTCCTCGACGCGCTCGGCATCGCACAGGAGCAGGGACCGTGGCTCGGCCGGCCGCTGCCCGAGCGCATGGCCTATTCGCTGACCAAGCAGGGACGGACCCGCAGCGACCAGATCGCCGACGCCTCCACGCGCTACCTCGGCCCCGCACCGGTGTCGATGCAGGAGTACAAGGCGGTGCTGGCCGAGGCCGCGAAGCCCGGCACGCTGGACCTCGTCAAGGTGAGCCTCGCGCTCAGCGGCATCGAGCTGGCGCCGGGCGTGATGGAGGCGGTGCGCGCGGCGGTCAACTCACGCTCGTCCATCTTCATCTACGGCGCTCCGGGCAACGGCAAGACCACGCTGGCACGCCGCATCCCGTCGCTGCTCGGCGGGCCTGTGCTCATCCCGGTCGCGCTCGACGTCGGCGGGGGCGAGGTGATGACGGTCTTCGACGGGGCGATCCACCGCCTGGAGCCGAACCAGCCCGCCGACAAGCGGTGGCGGCGCGTGGCGCGGCCGCTCGTCCAGGTCGGCGGCGAGTTCCAGCTCGAGATGTTCGATCCGACGTGGGAGGACGGCTCACGCGCCTACGGCGCGCCGCTGCAGGTGAAGGCCAACGGCGGCGTCCTGCTGATCGACGACCTTGGCCGCCAGCGCGTCTCGCCGAAACAGATCCTCGACCGCCTGCTGGTGCCTCTCGAGCAGGACACCGATTTCCTGAACCTGACCGCGAGCGGGCGCAAGGTCGAGATCCCGTTTCGCGCCCAGCTCGCGCTGTCGACCAACCTCAAGCCGGCCGAGTTGCTGGACGAGGCGTACCTGCGCCGGCTCGCCTACAAGGTGCTCATGCCGGACCCGACGTGGGAGATGTGGTGCCGCATCTTCGAGCGGGAGCGTGAGCGTCTGACCATCCCGCCCGCGCCGCAGGCGGTGGAGATGATCCAGTCGCTCTACGGCGGACGGCCGCTGCGCGGCAACCACCCGCGCGACCTGCTCGAGCGATTGGTCGACGTCTCGTCGGCGCGCGGCGTGCGGCCGCAGCTGACGCCGGAGCTCGTCGAGGCGGCCTGGAACACGCTGTTCGTCGCGAGCTAGCGTCCTAGCACGCGGGTTCGCTCGATCCGCCGAACTGGACCGCGGTCCCGTCTGGGCCGGCCGCCGTCGCTGCACCCCACAGGTAATTCGTCGGTCCGACGTCCCGCCAGCTCTGCCCGTCCCATTTCCATGCAACGGCTTTGTCCGCCGGGCAAGTGACGCCGGACATGATCCAGTCGATCGTCCCGTGGGCGGAAGCCGTCGGAAGCCCGATCGATGGCGGTCCGGCTGGAAGCTCGCTCCATGTGCCGTCCTTGAACCGCCACGCGTCCTGGAGCGGGGTGCCGCTATTGCCCGGTCCCGCATCTGGCTTCGCGCCGCGGCCGCCGAAGATGATCACGCTCGACGACTGCGGGGTCCACACCATCGCCGTGTCGCCGCGCGCCGGCGGCGTCGGTCGGGCGTCGACCGCGACCCAGCGGGCGCCGTCCCAACTCCACATGTCCGCGAAGTACTTGATGTTGGCGACGTGTCCGCCGAACAGCAGAACCCGACCGCCGGCCGTCACCATCCTGGCTCCGTCTCGAGCTCCTGGCCCAGCCTCGTCGGCGACCTGTTTCCAGTCGCTGCCATTCCAAGCCCAGGTGTCCGACGCCTCGAATCCCTCGGCGTGATCGGGAACGAGGCCTCCGTACATCAGCACCACGTGGCCGATCGGGTCCCAGGCCATCGCGGCGTCGCGCCGGGGTGATGGGTTGTGCTGAGGCTTGGCCTGAGTCCATTGCACGGGCCGCTTTGCCGACGACCCGGTCCGGCGGAGTATCCAGGTCTCGCCCGATGTGCCGGTTCGCGTTTGCCCGCCAAAGAGGACGAAGTCGTCGTGTGCCACGTCATAGGCCAGGGCGGCCAAATACCGCGGTGAAGGATCTCCCTCCCCTCGCGACAGCGAGCTCCCGTAGCGGGTATCGCCCTGGATGCCGATCGGAGTGCCGCTGGGAGTGCCGCTGGGAGTGCCGCAGCTCCCCCCGTTGCACGAGGCACCGCAGGCGACCGAGAACATCACGCCCAACAGCGTGAGGCCCAAGATCGTGGCGGCTTGACGCACCGGCCCGGACCATACACTCGCCGGGCAAGACTGTCCAGGGTGCTGGGTATACTCACTTTTCGCCTCGCGAGCGGCGGTGGCGGAATGGCAGACGCGCTAGTTTCAGGAGCTAGTGACCGCAAGGTCGTGGAGGTTCAACTCCTCTCCGCCGCACCATGCAAGTCGCCTCAGCGCGCGGGCGTGGGACGCGTCGCGAACAGGTAGATCGCGGCCTCGGCGCAGCCCAGGACCAGGAGCAGCACCAGGTTGGGCAGGAGCAGTGGCAGCGCATCGACGATGTTCATGCCGCTGGCGACCACGATGCCGTCGAAGACCGTCGGCGCGGGCACGAGCAGCGGAACGCCGACCCCGATGAGCAGCGCGCGCGCCGTTCGACCCGCAATTGGGTAGTCGGCGCCGACCGCGGCCGCGCCGGCGATGAGAACGGCGTTGACCGCCAGCAGCTGAGGCCACGCGGCGGCCGCCAGCGCCTCGTGCTGCAAAAGGATTACGACCTGCACAGCCTGGAGCGGGGCTGCCATCGCGACCGCCGCCAGCGCGCCCGCCGCGCGCCGGGTCATGTTCTTGCTCAGCGGGCCAGGACCTTCTCCAGCTGTTCCTTGTTCATGCGAGAGCGGCCCTTGATCCCGCGTTGCCGGGCCTCGTTACGCAGCTGGTCGTAAGTCCTGCCTCCGGACCCCAGATGCGAGCGCAGGCCGCCGCGGCGCCCTGACGAGATGTCGATTACCGACGTCCGGCTCGCCTCCTTCGCCTCACCGTGGCGGGCGCGCTCGGCAGCAGTAGCCAGCCGGCTAGGATCAACACAATTGCGCAGGCCGCGGCAGCCAGGCGCCAGACGGGTGCGCTGCGCGCGCGGCCCAGGCGTGTGTGAATGCCGGGCCCGAGGTCGAACGAATCA
>CBJLKR010000069.1:0-10427 GCA_966423695.1 uncultured bacterium
GGCCTCCGCCTTGCCCTTTTCGCGCTTGGCGCCGTACTTGCTGCGCGCCTTCTTCCGGTTCTTGGTCCCAGCAGTGTCGAGCGTGCCGCGGATGATGTGGTAGCGGACGCCCGGCAGGTCCTTGACGCGGCCGCCGCGGATGAGCACGACCGAGTGCTCCTGCAGGTTGTGGCCGATGCCGGGGATGTACGCCGTGACCTCGATGCCGGTGGTGAGGCGCACGCGCGCGACCTTGCGGAGAGCCGAGTTCGGCTTCTTGGGGGTCTGGGTGTAGACGCGCACGCAGACGCCGCGCCTCTGGGGCGAACCCCTGAGCGCAGGCGCCTTAGACTTCGCACGAGCCGCCTTGCGGCCAAGGCGGACCAACTGCTGGATGGTCGGCAAACCTATCTCCGAAATGAGGGCGGAATTCCCAGGCGGCAATAGCCGGCTGGGCGACAAGCGATGAGTATACCCAAATCCCACTACTTCCAGGCCCGCCCCGAGGTGCCGTCCCAGCCTCGGACCGTCCACCTCCACCTTCCCGATGTCGATCTAGACCTGGCGACCGACAGGGGCGTGTTCGGGGCGAGGGCCGTGGACGCGGGGACGCTTATCCTCCTGCGGGAGGCGCCCCTACCCCCTGCCGCCGGCGAGATCCTCGACCTCGGGTGCGGGTACGGGCCGATCGCGCTGACGTTGGCGCGGCGGGCCGCCGGCGCACACGTTTGGGCGGTGGACGTCAACGAGCGGGCCGTCGAGCTCGCGCGGGCCAACGCCGTCGCGGCCGGGGTCTCGAACGTGACCGCTGTGACCCCGGAGGAGGTCCCGGGGGAGGTGCGTTTCGATGCGATCTATTCCAACCCGCCGGTTCGGGTCGGCAAGGAGCCGCTCCACCAGCTGCTGCTGCTTTGGCTGCCGCGGCTCAGGCCCGGGGCGGCGGCCTACCTGGTCGTCCAGCGGAACCTCGGCTCGGATTCGCTCGCGTCGTGGCTTGCCGCCCAGGGGTGGAAGGTCGCGCGCGTGAAGTCGAAGAAGGGCTACCGGGTCCTGGAGGTCACCGCCGGGTCTTAACACCCTGGGTTGACACGGTGTTGCGTTCGCCGCAAGATCGCGCCAGGTTCGGCCGGAGGGGGAGGGCCCGGCAAGAAGAAGGGAGGGCCCCCGCCCCCCGCCCCCCGGCCCCCGCCGCCGCCCCCCGCCCCCGCCCTAGAACTGCCCCGCGAAATGGCACGCCGCAACCTGGTCCGGCGCCCCGTGCGGCTCCAGCGGCGGCTCGACCTCGCTGCACACGCCCGGCACCCGCGCGATCGGGCACCTCGTGTGGAAGCGGCACCCCGACGGCGGGTTCACCGGCGAGGGGATCTCCCCCTTCAACGTCACCGGCGCCCGCTCCCGCTCGACCACCGGGTCCGGCACCGGGATCGACGACAGCAGCGCCTTCGTGTACGGGTGCTGCGGCCGCTCGTAGATCTCGTTCCGGTCCGCGACCTCCACCACCTTGCCCAGGTACATGACCGCGATGCGGTCGGAGAGGTGCCGGACGACCGCCAGGTCGTGGGCGATGAACAGGTACGTCAGGTTGAACTCGCGCTGCAGGTCCTGGAGCAGGTTGATGATCTGCGCGGCGATCGACACGTCCAGCGCCGAAACCGGCTCGTCGCACACGATGAACGACGGGTTCACGGCCAGGGCCCGCGCGATCCCGATGCGCTGGCGCTGACCCCCGGAGAACTCATGCGGGTACCGGTTCGTGAAGTTGGGGTTCAGCCCCACCAGTCGCAGCAGCTCCTGCACGCGGCGCCGGCGCTCGGTCGTGGACCCGACGCTGAAGTTGTCGAGCGGCTCCTGCAGGATATCGCCCACCGTCATGCGCGGATCGAGCGACGCGAACGGGTCCTGGAAGATCATCTGCATCTTCCGGCGCACCCTTCGCAGCCGGCCGCCGCGCAGCTTGGTGATGTCCTGCCCGTCGAAGGTGATGTGCCCGCGTGTCACCGGCAAAAGACCGGTCACGAGCCGCGCCAGCGTCGACTTGCCGCAGCCCGACTCACCCACCAACCCGAGCGTCTCGCCGCGACGGATCTCGAGGCTGACGCCGTCCACCGCGCGCACGGACAGTCCGCCAAGCCCACCCACGGGGAAGTACTTGTAGACGTCGTCGATGCGGACCAGGACCGGGTCGACCCTCGCCGCCGGCGCCGTCGCGCGTTCAGCCGCCTGCACCGCTGCCTCCGACGTCAGGCGCCGTCTCCTTCAGCCGAGCCGCCGCGTCCTTCGACAGGGCGCTCGTCCGGGCGACCGCGATGTCCTCCTCCTTGACGTTGCGCATCAGCACCCAGCACCGGGCCACCTGGTTGGGGCCGACGTCACTCAGCGCCGGCTCAGGCTCGACCTTGCACTTGTCGATGACGAATGGGCAGCGCGGGTGGAACTTGCATCCGGGCGGCGGGTGCGAGAGGTCGGGCGGCAGCCCCTTGATCGAGACCAGCCGGTCCTTGCGCGCCTCGTCGACTCGCGGCACCGAGCGAAGCAGCGACCACGTGTACGGGTGCTGCGGGCTCTTGAAGATCTGCTCGACCGGCCCCTCCTCGACGATCCGGCCGGCGTACATGACGATGATGCGCGAGCACAGCGACGCGACCAGGGCCATGTTGTGGGTGATCAGCATCATGGCCGTGCCGAGCTCGCGGTTCAGCTGCTTCATCAGCTGGATGATCTGCGCCTGGACGGTGACGTCCAGCGCCGTCGTCGGCTCGTCGGCGATCAGCAGCGACGGCTCGTTGGACAGCCCCATCGCGATCATCGCCCGCTGACGCATCCCGCCGGAGAACTGGTGCGGGTAGTCCTTGACGCGCGACTCGGCGGCCGGCACCCTCACCCGCGTCAGCAGCTCGATCACGCGCGGCCTCGCCACCTTCTCGGAGAACCGCTCGTGCGCGGTCATGGCCTCCTCGATCTGCCTGCCGATTCTCGTCACCGGGTTCAGCGACGTCATCGGGTCCTGGAAGATCATGGCCACGTCGTTGCCGCGGAAGTCGCGGATCTCCTCGTCGGTCATCTTGGTGACGTCCTTGCCGCGGAAGAGGATCCGCCCCGACGTGATCCGGCCGGGATCCGGCAGCAGGCGCAGGATCGACAGCGCCGTCATCGTCTTGCCGCACCCGGACTCGCCGACCACGCCGATCGTCTCCCCAGCGTCGACGTGGAACGTGATCCCGTCTACGGCTCGGACGGTGCCGCGCGACGTGAAGAACTGGGTGTGGAGGTCTTCGACCTGGAGCAGCGTTGCCAATTCGGCTGCAGAACTCTAAGAGGGCCGCGCGCCTAGCGCCGCATGCGCGGGTCGAGAGCGTCCCGCAGCCCATCGCCCACGAACGTGAACGCCAGGAGGGTGAAGCCGATCGCCAGCGCGGGAAAGACCACCGACGACGGGTTCGCGTAGATCGCCTCGTAACCGTCGAAAACCATCTGGCCCCACGTCGGGGTGGGCGGCTGGATGCCGACGCCCAGGAAGCTCAGCACCGCCTCGAGAAAGATCGCGTTCGGGATGCCGAACGTCAGGGTGACGATGATCGGCCCAAGCGAGTTCGGCAGCAGGTGCTTGAGGATCAACTTCAGCGGCGGCGAACCGGACGACCGCGCCGCCTCGATGTATTCCTTCTCCTTGATGGCCAGCACCTGGCCTCGGACGAGACGCGCGAGGCCGACCCAGTTGACCAGCGAGATCGCGCCGAAGATGGTGAGGATGCTCGGCCCGAAGACCGAGACGACGACGAGCACGAAGAGCAGGTCGGGGAACGCGTACCAGATGTCGGTGAACCGCATCAGGAGGTTGTCGATGCGGCCGCCGAAGTATCCCGAGGCCAGACCGATCGCGAGCCCGATCGGCAGGATGATCGCCTGGACGAAGATGCCGACCGCGAGCGACACGCGGCTGCCGAACAGCAGGCGGGCGAACGTGTCGCGGCCCAGTTCGTCGGAGCCGATGAAGAAGCCGTTCTGCCCGGGACCGGATTCGATGTAGTCGACGTTCTGCTGCAGCGGGTCGCGGATCAGGTGCAGCTGCACCAGCAGCGGACACGTCAGCGCCACGATGACGAGAAGCGCGATCAGGACGGCGCCGATGACGGCGATGCGGTTGCGCCGGAAGCGCTGAAACGCATCGCTCCACAGCCCGATCTGCTGCTCGGGGACATCCCAGTCGACCAGCTGCTCCACTGCCGCGGCCGGGACAGCCATCAGGTGAGCCTGACGCGCGGGTCGATGAACACGTAAGCGACGTCGACCACGAGGTTGGCCACCGCGACCACGAGAGAGAAGAGGATCGTCGTCCCGAGGATCATCGGGTAGTCACGCGACTCGATCGCGACGACGAATGCTCGTCCGATCCCGGGGATCGCGAACACGGTCTCGACGATGACCGACCCGGTGACCAGAAACGCGAAGGTTGGTCCGAGCGTGGTCACCACCGGAATCAGCGAGTTCTTGAGGATGTGCCGGATGACGACGAGGCGCTCGGCCAGGCCCTTGGCCCACGCGGTGCGGACGAAGTCCTGCCGGATCGTCTCCAGAGTGCTGGCGCGGGTCAGCCGGGCGGTGTAGGCGATCGGGAGCAGCGCGAGCGTGACGACGGGCATGATCAGCGAGTCGTCGAGCGCGAAGCCGGCGGCCGGCAGGAAGAAGTTCCCGCCTGTCGCGCGATACGCGAGGACGGAGAAGACCACCACCATGAGGGCCCCGATGACGAAGTTCGGGAAGGAGGCGGCGATGGTGGCGAACCCCATCGTGATGTAGTCCACGCGCGTGTTCTGGCGCAGCGCCGCGACCACGCCCAGACCGACTCCGACGGGGATGATCAGCAGGAACGCGAGGATGCCGATCGTGGCGGTGTAAGGCCAGCTCTCGAGCAGGAGGTTGGAGACCGTCTTGCCCTGGTACTGGTACGAGAGCCCGAAGTCGAAGTGGGTCACGTTCCAGAGGTAGAGGAGGAACTGCTGCGGCACGGGCTTGTCGAGGCCGTAGCGGATGTTCAGGTTCTTGACGACTGTGTCCGAGAGCTGCCGGCCGCCCGCCTTGTCCCACGGGCTGCCCGGCGCCAGGTGCATCAGCGTGAAGGTGATCAGGATGACGAAGAAGAGGATCGGGATCATCCAGAGGATGCGGCGGGCGATGAAGATCACGAGGGCGCCCGAGCGCGTGCTCGTGACCGCCCGCAGGCCTGGAGGCAGCAGGGCGCCCCGCGCGGGACGCCCTGCCGTTACTGCCAATTCAGTTGCTTCCTCGGGTCAGTGCTGGGTTATGTAGGCGGTGTTGTACCGGTTGTCGCCGGGAAGGTTCTGGTCGTCGGTCGTGGTGATCGTAAGGCCCTTCACGTAGCCCTTGACGAGGTCGTATTCGTACGGCTGGTACATGAAGGCGACGACCGCGTTGTCGACGAGCTTCTTCTGCGCCTGCGCGTAGAGCTGCAGCCGCTTGTTCTTGTCAGACTCCGCGTCCGCCTGGTTGACGATCTGGTCGTAGGAGGGGTCGGAGAGACAGCCCCAGTTCAGGTTGTGGCACGCGCCGGTGACGAAGATGTCCATCCAGTCCTGCTGGTCGGGGTAGTCACCGATCCACCCGTCGAGGCCGTAGATGTCGAACTTGCCCTTCCGGATGTCCTGCGTGACCGTCTTGCTGTCGATCACGTCGAGCTGGATGTTGACGCCCAGGTTGGTCTTCCACTGGTCGGAAAGGAACTGGTTGAGCGTCTTGCTTCCGGTGCTGTTGCGGGTGAGCAGCTTCAGCTGCTCGACCTGCGCCTGCTTACCCGAGTCGGCGAGAAGCTTCTTCGCGGCGGCCGGGTCGAAGCTCTGGGCGTTGTCCGACTCGTCGTAGCCGGTCATGCCCTTCGGGATGAAGGTCGACAGGGGCTTGCCGTTGCCGTGCTCGATGTCGTTGACGAGCTTGGTCCGGTCGATCGACTTCGCGAGCGCCATGCGCACGTTCTTGTCGTCGAGGGGCGCCTTGGTGGTGTTGAACGAGATCCAGTACTGGCTCAGGGTCGGGATCAAGACCGCTTCCTTGCTGAGCTTGGGGTCCTGGCGGACGACGGTGACGTCCGCGAGCGGGACGCCGATGATGTCGAGCGCGCCGGTGTTGTACTGGGAGTAAGCGGTGTTGCCGTCGGCGATCTCGTAATAGATGATCTGCTGCAGGTGAGGCTTGGGGCCCCAGTAGTTCGGGTTCGGAACGAGCGTGACGTGGTCCTTCGCCGCGATCTCCTTGATCATGTACGGCCCGTTGCCGATGATCGTGGAGGCGTTGTTGGCCCACGCTTCCGCCTTGGTCGCGTCGGTCGAGGCGAACTGGCCGCCCGCCGCCTGCTCGATGACGTCCTTGCGTAGGGCGGTTCCCATCCACAGGGTGGTGACCCACTTGAAGTACGCGGCCGGGTGGTCGAGCTTGATAACGAACGTGTGGTCGTCAGGCGCCGAGAGCCCGAGGCCGTCGAGGAACGAGTCGACGGCGCTGGCGCTGCTCGTGTCGACGTTGCCGTAGCCGCTGGCACCCTTGACGGTGCCGTCGAAGAACGGGTCGACGTATCCGGCCGCGAGGGCCGGGTTCAGCAGGTGCTTCCAGCCGTAAACCCAGTCGGCTGCCACCACCGGCTTGCCGTCGCTCCACTTCGCGTTCTGGCGGAGGTGGAACGTGTAGGTGAGGCCGTCGGACGAAACGTCGAAGCTCGTCGCCCCCATGGGCTCGACGTCGCTGCCGTCGGATTTCGCCCGGAAGAGGCTGTCGAACGTCTGCACGCCGACTGCGCGCTCGTACGTGTACGTCTGCTGTGTCGGGTCGAAGCTGTTCGGCTCCACGCCGTTGTTCGCGCGGAGGATCTGTTGACTGTCGGGCGCGAGGTTGGCACTCGTTGTACCGGAGTTCCCGCCACACGCGGCAAGGAAGACCGCCCCGCTCACGAGCGACACCGCTCGAATCCAACCACCGATTTGCATACGCGTCTTACCTCTCAGATGCATCCTGCAGCCTTCTTCCCGTAAGCCAGCGGGGCGAGAGTGCGCCGGCGGCAGGTCTTACTCACAGCCTCTTCGGCCAGACGCAATTCTGTTGTGGCCGGCTCACAAGTGTCAAGTTGGATAGCCACACAGCTATGCGAAAGTTCGTTCGCGCGGCTAGTGCGGCGCGATGGAAATCTTCCCCGGGCGCGTCGCGCCCGGCCATTCGTCCACGGGTGACGTGACCACCCCGCGCACGTACGGCTGGACCAGGTCCCAGCTCTGCGTCTGGGCGAGAAAGGCGACGGGAGACTCGCTCGCGAGCATCGACTGTGCCTGGAGGTACTCCTGGTCGCGGCGCGCCGGATTGACGTCCGTCCTCGCCGCGCTGACGAAGTTGTCGTACGCCGGGCTCTGCCAGAACGCGATGTTCGCCGAGCTGGTGGTCAGGAAGATGTCGTACCAATCCGCCTGGTCGGGATAGTCGGCCGTCCAGCCTCGCGGACCCGTCATCTGGAACTGGCCGGACTCGACGCGCGACGACAGCGTGTTCGGGTCCAGCGGCTGCAGGTTCAGCTCGATGCCGAGGTTCTGCTTCAGCTGGTTGGCCACGAAAGTCGCCGTTGCCTTCGCCGAGGCGAGCGTCTGGTCGTAGGAGTAGGTCAGCGACAGCTTCTTCCCGGCGAGGCCCGACGCCGCCAGCGAGGCGCGCGCCTGCGCGACGTCGAACCTCTGGGCCGTCAGGGTCGAGGTGTAGCCGTGCATGCCCTTCGGGATCAAGGTCGTCGCCCCCTCGCCCTCGCCCTGGAGGATGCTCTTGACGAACGCGTTGCGGTCGATGGCCTCGGCGATCGCCTGGCGCAGCTTCACGTTGTCGAGCGGCGGCGAGTCGACGCGGAACACGATCCAGAACACCGTCAGGTCCGGCGTCTTGACCAGCTGACGGCTGAGGTTGCCGTCCCCCGCCACCGACGATGCCTGCGCGAGCTGGACGTCGGCCACGTCGAGGCCGCCCGACCTGTACTTCGAAAGCGCCTGCGCCCCGTCATTGACGATGTCGAAGTCGATGCGAGTCAGCAGGGCCTTGCCGCCCCAGTAGCTGGGGTTGCGCTCGACCCGGATGTGGTCGTTCTTCGCCATCTCGGTGACCCGGAACGGGCCGTTGGTCATGTACGTGTCCGGCGTGGTCGCCCATTTGTCGCCGTTCTTCGTCACGACGTCCTTGCGGATGGGCGCGGACGCGGGCAGCGAGGCGAGCCACAGGAAGGCCGGGTCCGGCTGCGCGAGGGTGACCTCGAACGTGTAGTCGTCGACCGCCTTCAGGCCGAGCGTGCCGAGCGCGGCGTCTATCGTCGCCTTGTCGCGCTGCGGGTCCATCAGCGCGACGTGGTCGCCGTTGAGGATCGCGTCTGCGAACAGCGTCTCGTCGGGCGCGGCCAGGCGAGGGTCGACGAGGCGCTGCCACGCGAAGACGAAGTCCTGCGCTTTGACCGGCGTGCCGTCCCACCACTTGGCGTTCGTGCGGAGGTGGAAGACGTACGCGGTGCCCGCGCTGTTCACCTCGTAGCTGGAGGCCGCGGCCGCCTCGACTCCACTCAGGTCGGGCTTCGGCCGCAGCAGGGGCTCGGCGACGGCCCGGAGGATCGCGGTCTCGTACGTGTACTGGGTTTGGCCGGGGTCGAGCGAGGCCGGCTGGTCCTCGATCATCACGCGCAGGACCTGGTCGGCGGCCAGCTTGGGCCCGCTCGTCACGCCCGGGTCGCACGCGCTCGCGACCGCCAGCACCACAAGGGCGCAGACGAGCCTTCGGCTTAGGGTCACACCGCCATCATAGAAACAGAAAGGGAGCAACCCTGGCGGGCGCCCCCTTGTGCACGTAACGTTGACTCTAACCCAAACCCGGCCGGTTGTGACCCCCCGGTCCGATCACCCGAGCCGGCTCCAGGCGGTCCCGTCCCACGCCCAGAGGTCGTCCATGAACGTCTCCGACGAACCGCTCGGAACCTTGCCTCCGAACAGCACCACCTTGCCGATCGACGGATCGAACGTCATGGCCTCCTCGCGGCGCAGGGCAGGCCCGGTCGTCGACCTCAGAGTCCACGCCGACCCGTCCCACGTCCACGTCTGATTGCCGACATGGACGACCACCTCCTGGCGGACCGCGTCGTACGCGGAGCTCGACTGCCCGGCCTGCGGTGCGGCGCCGGCCTGGACGCGACTCCACGTCGTCCCGTCGTATAGCCACGTGACCGTGTCGCCGTCCCCGAAACCGCCGTACACGACTAGCTGCCGGCGGGCTGCGTCGTAGGCGACAACCGATTGCTCTCGCCAGCTCATCGACAGCACGTCCGGATCCGCCCAGGTCGAACCGTCCCAGGTCCACATCGTCTCGGCGCCGTCGACCTGTGCCCGACCCAGCACGCGGAGCACAGAAAGGTCCTGCTGGAAAGCGACGCCACTCAGGACGTCATGCGCCGGAACCGCGGCGACCGGCGACCAGTTCTTGCCGTCCCAGGACCACAGGTTCGAGCTCGACTGGCTGATCGCGACTAGCCGGCCCGAGGCCGAGTCCGACACGAGCCACGTCATGTAGCCAGCGTCCGGCAGGATCGCTGGGCTCAGCCTGGTCCAGCCTGACGAGGGCCTCCACGCCCACATGTCCTGGCCGGGAACGTCGTCGGAGGCAGCCGGACTCGTCGGATCCGGCATCCCCCCGATCAGCACGAGCTGCCGGGAGATCGGGTCGTAGGCGAGCCCTGCCGCCGCCCGCGGGGCGGGCTTGATCGCCGCGGCGGCCGACGGCGATGGTCCGCCGGATGGGATCGGCGTGGGCTCCGAGCCGCACGCCGATGCCGCCAGAGCCATCACGCAGAGCATGGCGCAGGCTGCCGTCTTCATCTCGCTTTTCGCCACCATTCCTAACGCAATTCGGAGAAGTTAGGGAACGGGCGTCTGGCCCAACAGAAAAGGGCCGCGGTACCGCGGCCATTTTGAAACTCGCGAGTGCTTGAGCCCTAGACCGACAGCGTCTCCAGGTCGATCGGCTCCTCCTCGAGGATCCGCGCCGCCTGCTCGCGCTGCTTCTTGTAGTAGTCGAGGCCGGTCCCGGCCGGGATGAGCTTGCCGATGATCACGTTCTCCTTCAAGCCTCGAAGCCGGTCCACCTTGCCCGAGATCGCGGCCTCGGTCAGGACCCGCGTGGTCTCCTGGAAGGACGCCGCCGAGAGCCACGACGTGGTGTTCAGCGCCGCCTTGATGAGGCCCAGCAGCACGGTCTGCGCGGTCGCGGGCTCGCCGCCTTCCGCCAGGGCGCGCGCGTTGGCCTCCTCGTACTCCCACTGCGAGACGATCTCGCCCGGCAGCAGGCCCGTGTCGCCCGCGGAGTCGATGCGGACCTTCCGCATCATCTGCCGGACGATCACCTCGATGTGCTTGTCGTTGATGTCGACACCCTGG
>CBJLKR010000070.1:0-10385 GCA_966423695.1 uncultured bacterium
GCCGGGGCGGGCTCGACCAGCTCGACCCGGCCCACTATCTCGTCCACGGTGCGCGCCCCGAGCGCCGCCAGGTGCTCGCGCACCTCGCCCGCGAGCAGGAACAGGTGGTTGACGACGTGCTCCGGCCGCCCGTCGAACTTCGCGCGCAGGTCCTCGCGCTGCGTGGCGATGCCCGTGGGGCACGTGTTGAGGTGGCACTGGCGAGCCATATCGCAGCCGAGCGCGACCAGCAGGCCCGTGCCGAAACCGAACTCCTCGGCCCCGAGCAGCGCGGCGACCACGATGTCGCGCCCGGTGCGAAGGCCTCCGTCGGTGCGGAGGCTCACGCGCTCGCGCAGCCGGTTCGCGACGAGGACCTGCTGCGTCTCGGCCAGCCCGAGCTCCCAGGGCGACCCCGCGTTCTTGATCGAGGACAGGGGCGACGCGCCGGTGCCGCCGTCGTGGCCGCTGACCAGGATGTAGTCGGCCTGTGCCTTCGCCACTCCCGCGGCGATGGTGCCGACGCCCGCCTCGGAGACGAGCTTCACGCCGACGCGCGCGCGCGGATTGACCGTCTTGAGGTCGTGGATCAGCTGCGCGAGGTCCTCGATCGAGTAGATGTCGTGGTGTGGCGGCGGCGAGATGAGCTGCATGCCGGGCTGGGCGTGCCGCAGGCGGGCGATCAGGCTCGTGACCTTCATCCCCGGCAGCTGGCCGCCCTCGCCGGGCTTCGAGCCCTGCGCGATCTTGATCTCGAGCTCGTCCGCGCGCTTGAGGTAGGCCGGCGTCACGCCGAAGCGGGCGGAGGCGACCTGCTTGATCCTGTTGTCGCGCCGGATTCCGGCGTTGTCGGCGTAGCTTTCAGGGTCCTCGCCGCCCTCGCCTGAGTTCGAGCGCGCGCCGACCTGGTTCATGGCGGCGGCGAGCGCTTGGTGCGCCTCCGGCGACAGCGCTCCAAGCGACATCGCCGTGCTGACGAAACGCTTGACGATCTCGGACGCCGGTTCCACGTCCTCCAGCTTCACCGGCTGCGCGCACGCCTTGAATGCGAGCAGCTCGCGCAGCGACTGCGGCTCGCCCATGCTCGAAAGCCGGCGCCACTCGGCGTACGCGCCGGCGTCGCCCGTCTGCGCGGCTTTCTGCGCTGCCCGCACCGCGAGCGGGTTGTAGGCGTGATGCTCGCCGGTCTTGCGGAACCGAACGCGGCCGTGGTCGCTGAGCGGTGCCCGTCGCGCGCGCACCGATCGGTCGACGTCGTCGAGGTTGGCGCCGCCGATGCGCGACGGCAGCTCCGGCAGGCACAGCTCCATGACCTCGGCGCCGAGGCCCAGCGCCTCGAGCACCTCCGCGCCGCGGTAGCTCGCGACGCACGAGATGCCCATCTTGGCCATGACCTTCAGCAGGCCGCCCTCGAGCGCCTTGCGGTACCGCGGGCTTGACTCGTCACCGACCGTGGCCAGAGCGAGCCATGGGTGCACGGCCGTCGCGCCGATGGTGATGAGGCACGCGACGTCATGGACGTCGACCACGTCGCCGGCGATCGCGACGATGTCGGTGGCCATCCGCCTGCCGGTGCTGAGCAGGTGCGAATGCACCGCGCCCACGGCCAGCGCCATCGGCACGGGGAGGCGGTGTGGATCCATGCGCCGGTCGCTGAGCGCGACGACGCCCTCGGCACGCGACGCTTCCTCGCGCAGGCGAAGCAGCGCGTCGCGCAGCGATTCGTTCGCCGAGTACGTCGCGTCGAGAACGGTCGCGCTCTCCAGCACGCGGCCGAGCTCGGCTGCGCCGAGGACCGGCGACTCGAGCTCCAGCAGCCTGGTTTCTTGGTCTTGAAGCGCGCCCTGCGTCCGCCCGGCCGGGATGGCGGGATGGTGGCGGTGCAGGAGCTCGCGGTCGGCCCCGCCCTCCGGCTCGAGCGTGCCGTGCCGGGCGCCGAGCAATGTGCGCAGCGACATCACGGCCTTCTCGCGCAGCGGGTCGATCGCCGGGTTGGTGACCTGGGCGAAGCGCTGCCGCAAATACCCGTAGAGGCGCCTTGGCGTGCGGCCGAGCGGCGCGATGGGGATATCGTCGCCCATCGAATACACGGGCTCGGCGCCGGTCTCGGCCATCGCCTCGACGACGAACTTCACGTCCTCCGCGCCCCAGCCGTGGAGCGCGTGTTGCGACGGGAGGTCGTCGAGGGGCTCCAGGTCGACGTGGTGGCGCTCGACCGGAACGAGCACGCGGTCCGCGAGCAGCGCGTAGTCGTGGCGGGCCGCCGCCCGTGCCTTGGCGTCGGCGTCGCGCAGGAGCGTGCCCTCACGCGTGTCGACCAGGAGCATCTGCCCAGGCCCGAGCCTTCCGCGCTCGACCACGTCCTCGGGCGCCATCTCGACGACGCCGGCCTCGGACGCCGCGGCGACGATCCCTTGCCGCGTACGCTGCCAGCGCAGCGGGCGCAGGCCGTTGCGATCGAGCGCAGCGCCGACGACGGCGCCGTCGCTGAAGGCGAGCGCCGCGGGTCCGTCCCACGGCTCGAACCGGATCGACTGATAGCGGTAGAAGTCGCGCACTCCAGAGGCGATGTCGCCGCGGCCTTCCCACGCGTCGGGCACCAGGCTCATCAGCGCCTCGCTCACATCCCAGCCACGGCGGACGAGCAGCTCGAGCGCGTTGTCGAGGGAAGCGGAGTCCGACCCCTCGCGCCAGATCGCGCCGCGGAGCTCGGGCTCGAGCTCCGGCTCGCGCGCGCGCATCCAGGCGCGGTTGCCGGTGATGGTGTTGATCTCGCCGTTGTGGGCGAGCATGCGGAAGGGCTGGGCGAGCCGCCAGTCGGGCATGGTGTTCGTCGAGTAGCGCTGGTGGAAGACGGCGAGCCTGCTCGCGCAGCGCGGGTCGCGCAGGTCGAGGTAGAAGTCGGCGAGGCGTGTCCCCGCCATCAGCCCCTTGTACACGACGGCCCGGCTCGAGCACGAGACGATGTACATGCGCACGCCCTCGGTTTCCGCGTCGCGCTCGATGCGGCGGCGCGCGATGTACAGGCCGCGCTCCCAGGACTCCTCGTCGAGGTCCGGATTGGCGATCAGCGCGTGCGAGATCTGCGGCATCGTCGCCCGTCCCCGCTCGCCCAGCGACTCGGCGTCGACCGGCACATCGCGCCAGCGCTCGACGCGAAGATGCCTTTCGACGAGCTCTCGTGCGCGTCCGTCCCACGCGAACACGACCGCGACGCCGTATTCGCCGCCGACGACGGCGTGAGGCACCTGGATGAGCAGGCCGGCCCCGTCGCCGCTCTTGCCGTCCGCGTCCAGGCCGCCGCGATGCGCGAGCCGGGCCAGCGCCGCGACGCCGAGCGCGACCGCCTCGTGTCCCAGCTCGGGCGTGGCGACAAAGCCCATTCCGCAGGCGGCCCGGCCGTCGGGAAGGACCCCCGGCCAGGCTAGGCGCGATCCATCGAGCGCTGGGGGCACTGACTTGAAGGCTACCGGCGGTCGATTGATCGGCCTAGTGGGTGATCCCCAAAAACGTACGGCGCCGGTTATTTGATCTCTACATGCCCAGAAGGGACTGGACGCGCAGCGCGACCGAGAGATTGAGTCGCGTCTCGGGGTCCTCCAGGTCCAGGCCCGTGATCTCGCGGATGCGATCGAGGCGGTAGCGAAGCGTGTTGGGGTGGACGCGCAGGCGGCGTGCCGCCTGCTGCTGCTCCCCGGTTTCGAGGTAGGCGCGAAGCGTCGCGACGAGCGCGCCCTTGCGCGCGCTGTCGTGCTCCACGAGCGGGCCGAGGTGCCGCCGGCTGTAGTCGACGAGGCGCTCGTCGCTGACCGCAGCGAGCAGCCCGGTGAGGCCGAGCTCGGGCACGGCCACCACCTGGCCCCAGCGCTTGAAGCGGGCCAGCGACTCCATCACCGACGTCACCTCCCGGAGCGCGCCCGCGACCCCGGCGGGCGCCTCGATTGGGGCGCTGAAGCCGACCGAGACCGTGAAGCCCGGCTTCCAGTCGGCCACCGCCTGCTGGATCTGGAGGCCGAGCGCGTGGCTGCGGGTCTGGTGGTCGCCCACCTCGGTGCCTAGCGGGAGGAGGGCGACGACCTGGTCCGACCGGCCCTGGACCAGCGCGCGCTGGTACGACGCGCGCACGACCCCGGCGGCGCGGCGAAGGAACTCGCGCTTCAGCGCCTGGATGGCGTCCTCGGAGATCTGGCGCGCGCGGACGAACCCGCGGAAGTCGTCGATGTCGACGAGGACCACGATGTGGCTGCCGTGCAGCGGGTAGCCCACGTGGCGGGCGCGCCGCTGGGCAGCCGCCTCGTCGCCATAGGTGCCGTGCAGCAGGTCCTCGAGGAACTCCCCTCGCACCCGGCCCTCGACCTCGGAGAGCTCGCGTTCCTTCGCGATCGCCAGGGCGAGCACGAGCGCGGCCTGCTCGATGGCCATGAACGCGAGCTCCTCGTTGTGGGGTGGATGGTCGAGAACCGAGATGTAGCCGAGGACCTGGTTGGCGGCGAAGATCGGCGCGATGAGACGTTCGCGCGACATGCCGAGGTGGGGGAAGGCCGGCACCTTCACCGGCCCGCGGCGGTTCTCGACCTCGCGGAGCATCCGCTGGATCTGCGGGTCGTAGAGCACGCGGTGCGGCGTGCCCTGCCGCAGGATCGTCTCCTTGCGATGTGGGTCGGCGCTGCCGCCGGCGTGCCCGAGGAGGTGGAAGCTGGCGTCCTCGACCACGACGGCGCTCTCGAGGAGCTCCGCCAGGGTGCGGCAGATCTCGTTGACTCCCTTGCCGTCGAGGACGAGCTCGGTGAACCGGCGATGGATGTCCATCGATCGCTTCAGCCGCGAGTGTTCGACGTTGATGATGCGCTCGAGCAGGGGCGCCATCAGGTCGACGAACTGGACATCGGACGGGATGGTGAACAGGGGCACCTTGAGCCGGTCGGCCTCGACGACCATCTCGGGTGGGATGCGGCGAAGGTAGGGAAGCGGCCGGACGACGAGACCCGCGCCGCCGCTGTCCGCGATCCTGGCCAGCAGGCGGATCTGTGCGTCGGGGTCGTCTTTGATGGGGAAGCCGCTGGTGAACATGAGGTCGCCCGCGCGGGGTTGGATCTCCGGCGTCTCCATCAGGCGGACCCATTCGACCTGGCGGTCGAGCCCGTCGGCGCCCGCGATGAGCGTCGCAGCGGCAAGCGCGGATTGCATCGCCTCGCGGACGGTCGGGCGGGGCTCGTCGACCTCGAGGTCGACCTTCTTGGTCGCCATGTCCCGGAAGCTTAGGGTGTGGATGAGGGACAAGCAAGGCGGCGCCATGGTTGTGCTGGGCGCACTACAGCCGGCTCGACGCGGCGCGTTATCGTCGCAGCATGACGTACGACGAGGCCCCGGCTTGCGAGCGGCACATCGCGAGCGTGCCTATGGAGCTGCGCACCATGCACTCCGACTCCTCACGGCCTGACGTCGTCGTGGGGTTGTTCGAGTGTCCGGAGTGCGGCCACGAGAGTCGGGCGCCGATCAAGACCGGCGAGGTCAGCACCGAGTCCGCGGCCTAAGCCCCATCCCCCGCCTTCGGCGGGTACTTCCCCGTAAACGGGGAAGAGTTGCTGCTTCTCAGTTCTTGGAGATCAGCTCGCGCAGCACCAGCGGCAGGATTCCGCCGTGGTGCAGATAACGCACCTCGGTCTCGTTGTCGACGCGCGCGTGCACCGTGAACTTCCTGGCGTGGCCTTCATCGTCCGCGGCCTCGACCTCGATCTTCTGCCCGGGCTTGATGTGCTCGAGCCCGCGGATCGTGTAGCGCTCGCGGCCGCTGAGGCCGAGAAGCTCCGCGTTCTCGTGCGGGCCGAACTGCAGCGGCAGGATGCCCATCCCCACGAGGTTGGAGCGGTGGATGCGCTCGAAGCTCTCCGCGATCACCGCTCGCACGCCGAGCAGGAGCGGACCCTTCGCCGCCCAGTCGCGGGACGAGCCGGTGCCGTACTCCTTGCCCGCGAGCACGATGAGCGGCACGCCCTCGGTCGCGTAGCGCTGCGCCGCCTCGAAGATCGTGGTGTCGGCGCCGTCGGGCAGGTGCTTTGTGAAGTAGCCCTCGCGTGAGGCCAGCGCGTTGCGCAGTCGGATGTTGCCGAACGTCCCGCGCTCCATCACCTCGTGGTTGCCGCGGCGCGCACCGAAGCTGTTGAAGTCGAACCGCTCGACGCCGTGCTCGACGAGGTACCTTCCCGCCGGGCTGTCGGCGGGGATCGCCCCGGCAGGTGAGATGTGGTCGGTCGTCACCGAGTCGCCCAGCACGGCGAGCACGCGCGCGCCCTCGATGTCCGTCAGCGGCGACGGCCGCGGCGAGAACCCCTCGAAGTACGGCGGCTCTTTGACGTAGGTCGAGGCCGCGTCCCACTCGAAGATCGGCCCTGTCGGCGCGGCCATCGACCTCCAGTGCTCGTCGCCCTCGAAGATGCGCGAGTACTCGCGCTTGAACATCTCCTGCCGGACGCACTGCTGGACCACGGCGTTGACCTCTTCCTGCGTCGGCCAGAGCTCCGAGAGCATCACCGGCCGGTCGTCGGGCGTGTAGCCGATCGGCTCCTTCGTCAGGTCCCTGTTGACCGTGCCGGCGAGCGCAAACGCCACGACCAGCGGCGGGGACGCGAGGTAGCTCGCCTTCACCAGCGGATGGATTCGGGCCTCGAAGTTGCGGTTCCCGGACAGCACGGCGACGACGCTCAGATCGTCCTTCACCACGGCGGTCTCGATCTCCGGCGTCGCGAGCGGACCGGAGTTGCCGATGCATGTCGTGCACCCGTAGCCGACGAGGTAGAACCCGAGCTTCTCGAGCGGCTCGAGCAGGCCCGCCGTCTGCAGGTAATCGGTGACGACGCGCGAGCCCGGCGCGAGGCTCGTCTTCACGTAAGGGTTCACGGTCAAACCGAGGTCCACGGCCCTCTTGGCGAGCAACCCGGCCGCGACCATCACCGAGGGGTTCGACGTGTTGGTGCAGCTCGTGATCGCGGCGATGACGACGCACCCGTTGTCGAGCTTGGCCTCACGCCGCGCGTGCACGGCCACCGTGGCGCGGCCGTCGACGGGACCTCCCTCCTCGTTCAGCCGCGAGATCGCCTCCGGGTCCGGCTTGGGTCCGGCCTTGAACACGGTCGAGAAGCTCTCCCAGACGCGCGGCAGCGGGACGCGGTCCTGCGGCCGCTTCGGCCCGGCCAGGCTCGGCTCGATTTGCGCCAGGTCCATCTCCAGGAGCTCGGTGAACTTCGGCGGCGGCGTGCCGTCGACGCGGAACAGGCCCTGCTCCTTCGTGTACCTCTCGACGAGGTCGATCAGCTCGCGGTCGCGACCCGTCACCTCGAGGTAGCGCAGCGTCTGGTGGTCGACCGGGAAAAGGGCCGAGGTCGCGCCGTACTCCGGACACATGTTGCTCAACGTGGCGCGGTCCGGCACCGAGAGCGAGGACAGGCCGTCGCCGCAGAACTCCACGAACTTGTCGACCACGCCGTGACGGCGGAGCATCTCGGTCAATGTCAGCACCAGGTCCGTCGCCGTCGCACCGGCCGGGAGGGCGCCGTTGAAGCGGACGCCGACCACGATGGGCGGCGGCAGGTACGCAGGCTGGCCGAGGATCGCGGCCTCGGCCTCGATGCCGCCTGTGCCCCACCCGAGGACGCCCAGGCCGTTGACCATCGTGGTGTGGGAGTCCGTGCCCATCAGCGTGTCGGGGATGGCCACCTTGCGACCAGAGATCTCGCGCACCTGCACCACCCTGGCGAGGTATTCGAGGTTCACCTGGTGGCAGATGCCCATGCCCGGCGGGACGAGCGAGAAGTTGTGGAACGCCTGCTGCGCCCAGCGGAGAAGGGCGTAGCGCTCGCGGTTGCGCTCGATCTCCTTCTGGATGTTGCGCGTGTACGAATCGCGGAATCCGAAGGAATCGACCTGCACCGAGTGGTCGATGACCAGGTCGACGGGCACGAGCGGATCCACCTTGCCGGCATCCTTGCCGGCCCGCTTCATCGCGGAGCGCATCGCGGCCAGGTCGACGACGGCCGGGACGCCGGTGAAGTCCTGCATGAGGACTCGGGCGGGGAGGAAGGGCAGCTCGGCCTCCGCGGGCGGGGGCGCGGGCCAGCGGGCCAGGGCTTCGACGTTCGACTGGTCCGTGACCCCGGCCTCGGCGAGGCGCGCGAGGCTCTCGAGCAGCACCTTGACCGTCATGGGCAATCCGTCGCCGGCCTCGCCGAGCGGGTAGTACTCGACGTCCGTCTTCGCGAGGCGCCGTCGCTCGATCACGGTCGAAATGCTACGCGGCCGTATGTACCGAGCTCGTGCGACCCCTACCGCCCGCCCCGCCGCATGGCCTCCGCGATCCGTCGCGGACCGTCCGCGTTTTCTATGTCCTCGAGCGGCACGGGCAGAGCCTGTCGCCAGTTCGGGAACTCGTCGACCGTCCCGGGCACGTTCGGTCGCTCGGCCACCCCGAGCGCGTCCTCGAGCGAGGCGAGCACGACGCGTGGACGGCCGTGCGCGAGATGGTCGTACACCGCGACCGCGACGTCGACCGGATGCGCGTCGTCCGGCATGTGCGTCAGCTGGACCAGCTTGTCCCGCAGCGGGTGGAGCCGCGGCTCGGGGTCGCTGCGCGTCCAGATGCCGGCGACCGTCGGCAGGTCGTGCGTGCCGATCGCGCCGACCGCGTCGTACGGCCACTCCGACGGCGGCGCGGGCTCGAACCAGACCAGCCGGTAGGAAAGGGAGCTCCTCGCCTGAAGCTGCTGGCGGACCACGGGCTCCACGAGCCCGAGGTCCTCACCCACCACGAACGCGCCGGCGAGCCGGCTCTCGTGCGCGAGCAGGGCGAGCAGGGCAGGCGCGGGATAGTGGACGTACGCGCCTTCCGCGGGGCTCATCCCTTCGGGGATCCAGAAGAGACGAAACAGCCCCATGACGTGGTCGAGGCGTATCCCGGCCGCGTGCCGCGCCGCGCCTCGGATCGCGTCGAGGAAGGGCGCCCACCGTGCGTCGTCGAGCTTCCACGGATCGATCGGCGGGAGGCCCCAGTCCTGGCCGTCGCGAAAGAACTCGTCGGGCGGCGCGCCGATTCGCATGTGCGGGGCGAAGTAGTCGCGAAATCGCCACGCGTCGAAGCCGTCCGGGTTGAAGCCGACCGGCACGTCGGTGATGAGCCCGATCTCTCGCGACGCGCGTTGGAGCTGGCGGTCCAGGTGGAACTGCAGCCACGCGTGGAATTCGGGTGGGCCCTGGTGCGCATCGCGCTCGGCGGCGAAGGTGGCGAACTCGCGCAGGGCGGCGCCCTCGCGCGCGACATACGAGGCGAGGCCACGCGGCCGCGGCGCGGAGTCGAAGACCTTGCGCAGCGCGGCGGTCTTGAGCTCGTGCACGCGGTCGTAGTCGATGAGCCGCATCGTGTTGAGCTCCAGCGCGGCGGCGCGCTCCTCCGCCAGGTCGACGTCGCCCGCGCCGTCGACGTCCTCGACGCGCAGGTAGATCGCGTTGCGAAACCGGCGGGTCGAGGGGAAGTAGGGCGAGCTCTGGTACTGCAGCGACGGCGTCTGCGCCCCGAGCGGATTCAGCAGCGCCAGCGCGGCACCCGACTGGCGCGCCCAGCGCCCGAAGCGGCTCAGGTCGGCGAGGTCGCCGATCCCCCAGCTCGTCCTCGAGCGCAGGGCGTAGAGCTGGACCGCCCAGCCCCAAGCTCGGTCCGGCGCAGGCGCGCAAGGTCCGTCGGTCAGGTCGGGCGCCTGCACCGGCTGCGGGTCGTCGCTGTCCGCGCCCATGGCGGCGAGGATCGCGGCCTCTGTCTCCGGCCTTGTCTCGACGAGCTCGCCCTGCCAGCCGAAATACGAGGGCAGGATCCCCCAGCGTCGCGCGCGCTCCGAGATCAGTCTTCGATCACCAGCACCCGGAGCGGCATAGGCACTGAGAGTACCGCCGGAGCGCGTAGGATGCGGGCAGTGGCGATCGCTGAAGACCTCGAAGTCGCCTCCTTCCTGAGGGCCCAGCCGAAGAAGCTGCTCATCGGCGGCCGGTGGACGGACGCCGCCGACGGCAAGACGTTCGAGACTTTGGACCCGGCCACGGGCGAGGTCCTGGCGACCGTCGCCGAGGGTGGCGCCGAAGACATCGACCGCGCCGTCGCCGCCGCGAGGCGCTCGTTCGACTCCGGCGTGTGGCGCGAGACTCCGCCGGCGGAGCGCGCCAAGGCGCTGTGGAGGATCGGCGACATGATCGAGGAGCGCGGCAACGAGTTCGCGCAGCTCGAGACGCTCGACAACGGCATGCCCATCAACGACGCGCTGCTGTTCCACGTGCCGCTCGCCGCGGCGACGTTCCGCTACTACGCCGGCTGGGTGACCAAGCTCGACGGAGCGACGCAGCAGATCTCGCTGCCGGGAAAGTACTTG
>CBJLKR010000071.1:0-10299 GCA_966423695.1 uncultured bacterium
CCACGCGACCTACCCATGGGGCGGATACGAGCAGAGCTACTCGTGGGCAGGGCGCGAGGCCCGCGCGATGGGCGCGGCGCTGTTCGTCTCCGAGTTCGGCAACGGTCCCGGCGACGACGGCGTGATCCTGCGCAGCCAGCTCGCCGAGGAGGAGAAGCACAGCCTGGGATTCGCCTTCTGGACGTGGAAGGAGAACGGCGACCCCGGGAGCGCGTGGGGCATGTTCGACCCGAAGACCGGGTGCCTCCGCGCCAGCCGCGAG
This sequence comes from uncultured bacterium, assembly GCA_966423695.1. Classification (GTDB taxonomy): domain Bacteria; phylum Chloroflexota; class Dormibacteria; order Dormibacterales; family Dormibacteraceae; genus 40CM-4-65-16. The sequence continues at coordinate 263 of CBJLKR010000071.1, forward strand.
TCGCAGCTCGCGCGCGTCTACCCGCGCGCGACCGCCGACCTGCCGGCATCGTTCGCCTTCGACTCCGGCTCGGGCGAATTCACCATGCGCGCCCACGGCAGGCGGGGCGACCCGAGCACCGTCGTCTATGTGCCGGCGGAGGTCACCGGCCAGGTCACGTGGGCCGGCTCGGTCCAGGTCGTCGTGAGCCAGGAGGGCGATGGCAGCCGGCTCGTGTTCGCCACGCCTGCCGGCGGCGCCTTCACGATCGGCGTCTCCCCCGCGCCGCTGCGCCTCGCGGCCTGCTCCTGAGCCTGGACTCGCTCGGTTCTTAGGCGATTCTCAGTCGCCGGAATTAATTTTCCCGTCCATCCTGGCATGGGCTAATCTGGACCCAAGGGTGGGAAGTCGACCAGCGACGGCTGGCCGCGTCCGTGCGCACCAAAAGGGCGCCGGCGCACCAGTCGAGGGGAAAGATCAGGAGGGCGCGAGGCGGCGCACAAAGCCGGTCTCCGCGCCTGCGCACGAGCCTGCGGTCAAGCTCGTCGGCGTCGCCAAGTCGTACGGCAAGAGCCCGGTTCTCAAAGGCCTCAACCTGACCGTCGCCCAGGGCGAGCTGCTGGAGGTCACTGGGCCCAGTGGGTCGGGCAAGACGACACTGCTGCGCCTGGTGCACGGCCAGCTGCGGCCGAACGCCGGCGAGGTGTGGGTCCGGGGCAAGGGCCTGCACCGGCGGTGGCGGCGAGGCCTGGGCGGACTGCGCCGCGATGTCGCGTTCGTGTTCCAGGAGCAGCGGCTGTTGCCGCGGCTCAACGCCTTCGAGAACATCGTCTACGCCCTGCAGCTCCGCGACCCGCAGGTGCCTGACCGCGAGATCAAGCGACGCGCGCTCGAGGCGCTCGAGTCGATCAACCTCGCGCACCGCCGCGGCGCCTACCCGCACGAGCTCTCCGCGGGGGAGCGCCAGCGAGTCGCCGTGGCACGGGCGATCGCGACGAGGCCGCGCGTTCTGCTCGCGGACGAGCCGCTGACCTCCATGGACGCGGAGAACGCAGCGATCATCACGCGACTGCTCGAGGACGCGGCCGCGCGCGGGACGACCGTCATCGTCGCGTCGCACCGGCACACCTTCGCCGCCACGCGAGTGCTGAAGCTGCCGAGCGAGCGGCTCATGACGAACGGCGTCAAGCGCCCGACGCTCAACGGCAACGGCCACGTGAACGCGCCCGGCAATGCCAACGGCAACGGTCACGCCATCGGCAACGGTTATGCCAACGGCAACGGTCACGCCAACGACAACGGTAACGCCAACGGCAACGGACACGCCAACGGCAACGGTCACGCGGTCGGCAACGGCGCCGCGACCGCGTGGTGGCGGCTCGTCGTGCCCGCCCGCCCTCGGCCGGCTCGCGTCGCCAAACCCTCGCGGCTGCCGCTGTGGCGTCGTTCCATGGCCTGGACGGCAAACGCCTACAGGCTTGTCGTCCTCAATGGTCTCCGCAGCTGGAGCCGCGACGTGCGGCTCGCCGCCCCGGTCATGGGCACGATCGCGCTGCTGCTGATGCTGTGCGGCACGCTGGGCCTGGTCGGCATCGCGCTCGAAGGCGCGATCGCGACCCAGGCAGGCCAGGCCTCGATCGTGCGCGTCTACATCGCCGACGGCGCGTCGCAGGACTCGATCGACGCCTTGAAGGCACGACTCGTCGCCGACCCGCGCGTCGCGTCGGTGACCTACGTGAGCCCGCAGCAGGCCCTGGAGGAGGCGACCCACCGACCCGGGCTCGACAGCCTCGCAAGCCTCAGCTCGAGCAACCCCTTCCCGGCGAGCTTCGACGTCCAGGCGCGGATGGTGACCCAGGTCGCCGGCATCGCCGGATCGGTGAAGGACGACCCGGCGGTCGATCCGGCCTATCCGACGTCATACGACCCCGACACGTACTCGCGCCTGCGTCACTTCGCGCTCATCGTCGGCGCCGTCGGAATCGGAATCGTGCTCCTGTTCGGCGCGGTCGCCTATGCCGTCGTCGCCAACGCGATGCGCGGGGTGGCGATGTCGCGGCGGGCGGAGCTTGCGGTCGCACGGCTGCTGGGAGCACGCAGCTGGATGATGCGCGGCCCGTTCGTGGTCGAGGGCCTGACGACCGGCGCCCTTGCGGGGGCGCTGGCCGCGGCGGCGGTGGGCGGTGCCTACCTTCTGGCGACGCGCTTCGCGGATGCGCTTTACCTCCAGGTCTTCCCGGGCGTCGGCGCGACGTCGGTGCAGTACGTGCTCGCCGCGGTCATCACCGCGGGGATCCTGCTCGGGGCGGGGACGGCGATGCTCGGGTTCAGCAAAGCACGCGCGTGAGCGCGTGCGCATTCAGCAAGGCGGGGGCGTGAGCGCGTGCGCATTCACCAAAGCACGCGCGTGAGCGCGTGCGCCTTCACCAAAGCACGCGCGTGAGCGCGTGCGCATTCACCAAGGCGGGGGCGTGAAGAAGGCGCTCGGCGCGGCGGCGATCGTCGCCGCGATCGTTGCGGTCCAGGCGCTGGGCGCGCAGGCCGATTCGTCCGGATGCTCGAACACCTCGGCCGCATCGGGCACACGCACGACCTGCGCGACGGCGACGACCGACCCGCACCAGGCGGCTTACGACGCGCTGCGTACACGCCTCGGCGGCGACATCGCCAACGCCCTCACCGCCGAGCAGCGGCTCTCGCGCACGCTCGACCAGTTCGCCGGCATCGAGCAGACCCTCAGCGCCGAGGTGGCGCAGGAGGAGGCGGTCATCGCCAACCTCCAGGCCGAGATCGCCCGCCTCGACGCCCAGATCGCTGACACCGAAGCGCGGATCGAGGTCGAGAAGCAGCAGCTGGCGACGATGTCGCGCGCCCTGTACCGCCAGCCCGACTCGTTCTGGCTGATGATCGCGCGGACCGGCAACCTGAAGGATGCCCTGGTCGCCACGGCGGACGCGGTCGTCGCCGGGGAGCGCGCGCATGCGCTGCAGGATAGGCTCGAGGCCGACCTTCGCAAGCTGCAGGCCGAGCGCGACGCCAGGCAGACCGACCTCGATCGCGAAACCAACACGCGGGATCTGCTCGTCGCCAACCTCGACTCCCTCCAGGAGGTGATGTCGCAGCAGGCAGACGTGAGCGCGCAGCTGACAAGCGTGATGAGCCAGCTCCAGACGGCGCAGACCCAACTTACGAACCAGCCTCCCAACGTGACGGACACCCTCGCCCAGCTGCTCGAGGCGCAGGAGCAGGACCTGGTCTTGCGCTCGTACCAGACCGCGTGGGCGCAGGCCCAGGTCGGCACCGGCGTCGCGCTGGTCGAGAACGCGCTCCCCCTTGGCCAGACGATCGCGGGGCTGCGCCTGTCGTGGCCGATGACAGGCTTTGCGGTGACGCAGGGCTTCGGCCCCACATCGTTCGGGCTCGAGCCACCGCTCGGACCGTACAAGCACTTCCACACCGGCATCGACCTCTCGGCGGCCCCGGGTACGGCGGTCCGGGCGGCCGCCGACGGGATCGTGGTCGCCGTGGGGCACGGCGCCTCGGGCTACGGCAACTACGTGATCATCGCCCACGGTGGCGGCGTCGCCACCCTGTACGGGCACCTCCTGCAGACCAGCGTCAGCACCGGGCAGAAGGTCGTGCGAGGGCAGCTCGTCGGGCTCGAGGGGTCGACCGGCTACTCGACCGGCCCGCACCTTCACTTCGAGCTGCGCGTGAACCAGCAGGTGACGGACCCGATGCCTTACCTGCCCGTTCCCGGGACGACCTGACCGGCGCATTCTTCAGAATGGTCGTTCCAGGCCCCCGTAGCTCAGGGGATAGAGCAGGACGGTCCTAACGTCAAGGTCGGGGGTTCGATTCCCTCCGGGGGCACCACTTGGAGCGCGGACCTGTGCCTCTAAGGAACCTCACAGCCAGTTCCAACGTTTGGTCAAGAGGTGCGTCCGAAACTCGAGTCCATGGGAGGAACCAAGCCGGCCGATCCGCGTATCCGTGCGCGGGACGCGGCGCAGCGACTGCCCCGTGCTCGCGGTCGCGCTCCGCAGGACCGAGCGCAAGCGATGACCGCCACCGTCCTCGGCATCGCCGAAGGCCGCGCGCTGGGCTGCTCGATGCGGGTCGTCGTGACGCAGCCGCGCGAGCTGGCTGCCGCGAAGGCGGCGGTGGACGAGGTCGTCGCCGCGATCGACGCCGCCGCCAGCCGGTTCCGGGCCGACAGCGAGCTGTCGCGCCTCAACGCCGCGCCGGGGCGTGCGATCAAGGTCAGCGCTCTGCTCGCCCGCGCCATCGACGAGGCCCTGCGCGGCGCGCGCATCACGGACGGCGCCGTCGACCCCACCGTCGGCACCGCCGTGCGGTTGGCCGGCTACGACGTCGACTTCGCGTCGCTGGCGCCGGAAGGCGATCCGCTCACGCTCGTCGCGCACCAGGTACCCGGCTGGCGCGCGGTCGAGATGAACGTCCCCTCCCTCACCGTGATGGTGCCGCGCGGGGTCGAGCTCGATCTCGGGGCCACGGCGAAGGCGCTCGCCTCAGACCTTTCAGCGCAGGCAGCCGCGCGCGTCACGGGCGCCGGTGTGCTCGTCAGCCTCGGCGGTGACATCGCCGTCGCCGGCGAGCCGCCGCCGGGCGGGTGGTCGATCCAGGCGAGCGAGGACAGCGGCGCGGAGCTGTCCGACACGGAGGAGACGGTGAGCATCCGCAGCGGCGGGCTTGCCACCTCAGGCACGACCGTGCGGCGATGGGTCCGCGGCGGCAAGGTGCTTCACCACATCATCGACCCCGCGACCGGACTGCCCGCCAGCACGTGCTGGCGGACGGCGACCGTCGCCGCCGGCACGTGCGTCGACGCCAACATCGCCTCCACCGCGGCCATCGTCCTCGGCGAGCGCGCGCCCGCCTGGCTCGAGTCACACCGGATGGCGGCCCGCCTGGTCGCGGTGGACGGTTCCATCACCCGGGTCGCCGGCTGGCCCGAGTCGAAGGCCGTCCCCACCATCCTCTAAGCAATCTCCCAGGAACCGAGATCAGCATGGACACCGTGAACAGCAGCAACGGGGGCGCGCGGGTCCTGGTCGTCGACGACGAGCCGAACATCACCGAGCTCGTCTCCATGGCCCTCCGCTACGAGGGATTCCAGGTCAAGACGGCCGCCACCGGCCGCGCGGCGCTGACCGCCGTCACGCAGTTCTCACCCGCGCTCGTGATCCTCGACGTGATGCTGCCCGACATCGACGGCATCGAGGTCCTCAAGCGCCTGAACAACGCCGGGACCAAGGTGCCGATCATCTTCCTCACCGCCAAGGACGCGACCGAGGACAAAGTCCACGGGCTCACGATTGGCGGCGACGACTACGTCACCAAGCCGTTCAGCATCGAAGAGCTCATGGCGCGTGTCCGCGTCGTGCTCCGCCGCCACGGCAACAGCGCCGAGACCGGCAAGCTCTCGCTGGCCGACCTGGAGCTCGACGACGAGGCGCACGAGGTTCGCCGCCACGGGCACGTCGTCGACCTGACCAACACCGAGTACCGGTTGCTGCGCTACCTGCTGATCAACGCGGGCCGCGTGCTGACGCGCAGCCAGATCCTCGACCACGTCTGGCACTACGACTTCGGCGGCGACGCAAGCGTGCTCGAGACCTACATCAGTTATCTCCGCCGCAAGGTCGACCGCTACGATCCGCCGCTCATCCAGACGGTCCGCGGCGTCGGGTACGTCCTCCGCACGCCCCGGAAATGACCCTGTCGCTCCGCGGGCGCCTGGTCATCGGCGTGATCTCCCTCGTGCTGGTGATCCTCGTCGTGTCAGACGTCGTCGTCTACAGCCTGCTGCAGAGATCGCTGGTGGACGGCATCGACCGTCAGCTCATCGCGGGGAGGGCCGAGGCGACGTTCGCCCTGGGTGGCGAGCGCGGCGGTGGCCCTCAGCGCTCGAACTTCCCCACCGGCACGGTCGTCGAGCTCATCGGCGGCGACGGCCAGGTGCTCAGCGCCAAGGTGTCCGAGCCGTTCGGCGAATCGTCTGCCTCGTCGGCACGACCCGTGCTTCCGGCTCGCCTGCCCGTGAAGGGCACCGACGTCCCGTCGGACCCGTACACCGTCGCCGGCACGGGTGGCATCTCCGCGTTCCGTGTGACGGATTGGCCCGAGGATTCGTTCCAGGGCGATATCGTCGTGCTCGCGATCCCGCTCACGTCGATGCAGGACACACTCAGCCAGCTGCTGGTCCTGGAGGCGTTGATCGGTGTCGCCGGCCTGGTGGCGACCGGGCTGCTCGCCCTCCTGATCATCCACGTCGGCCTGCGGCCGCTGCAGCGCATGGGCGCAAGCGCCGGGCAGATCGCGGCCGGCGACTACAGCCGCCGCGTCGAACCTGCCACCTCGAAGACCGAGATCGGCCGCCTGGGCCTGGCGCTGAACGCGATGCTCTCCCAGATCGAGGCCGCGTTCGCTGAACGCACGGCGTCCGAGGGGCGGCTGCGGCGCTTCATTGCCGACGCATCGCACGAGCTGCGCACGCCCCTCACGTCGATCCGCGGCTACTCCGAGATGCTTCGCCGCGGCGCGGCCGAGTCGCCGGCCGACGCCGAGCTCGCGCGCCGGCGCATCGAGGAGGAGTCGGTCCGGATGTCGGCGCTCGTCGACGATATGCTCCTCATCGCGCGGCTCGACCAGGGCAGGCCGCTCGAGTCCAAGCCGGTGGACCTCCAGGTCATCGCGCGCGACGCCGCGGCGGACGCACGGGCGGTATCGCCGCAGCGCCAGATCAACCTCCAGGCACCGGCCAGCGTCGTCGTTTCCGGCGACGACACGCGACTGCGCCAGGTCGTCGGCAATCTCGTCCGCAACGCGCTTGTGCACACCCCGTCGCAGACGACGGTCGACATCGCGGTCACGACCCAGAACGGCACCGCGCGGCTGTCCGTGGCCGACCACGGACCGGGCCTCCCGCCCGGCGACCGCCAGCGCATCTTCGAGCCCTTTTACCGCGCCGACGCAAGCCGCAGCCGGGACAGCGGCGGGGCGGGTCTTGGACTCTCGATCGTCAGCGCGGTCGTGGGCGCGCAAGGCGGCCGGGTGCGGGTCAGGGAGACGCAGGGCGGGGGCGCGACGTTCGACGTGGAGCTCCCGCTGGCTACGAACGCCGAGTAGACGGAGCGAGGTCTTGACCCTCCACCGGGATTGCGCCACCCCCCTTTTGAGGGCACACCTCTTGGCGATTTCCAAGCTTCGTCCCAGCAGGCTGTGAGCCCCCGCGACCATCCTGATCCCAGCGCCCGAAGCCACCTCGGGCCTTTCCCCCCAGATGCGTAGGGGCCGTCCCTAGCGGCCCCTACATCGGGGAGCTACGAAAGCTTCCAGTGCACGCTCGCCAGCACGGGCTTGGCGACGTTGACATAGGCGGTGAGATTGTCCTGCCGCGTGAGGACCATCGCGAGGTAGTAAACGCTGCCGCTGTCGTTCGCGCCGACGAACATCGCCGCCGCCGCCGGCAGCGAGTTCGAGCCGGACGTGAGAGTGAAGCACAACGTCCACGACAACCCTTTGGCGCCGTTGAGCGTCGAGCTCGTCGTCTTGGTGTTCGGGCACGGGCGCGTGTCCGGATACTTCGTCTTGAGCTGGTTGTCGATCTCGTTCATGTTGTCCTGCGCGGAAGCGGCCGGCAGCGACACTCCGCTCGCGAGGGTGACGTCGCCCTCGGTGTTGGGATCGAAGAGGACCATCGACTCGCTGTCCTTCGTGTCGACCGTCCACCCCTGCGGGAGCGTCACGCTGAGCCCGTCGTTGGACTCGACGCCGGGGCTCTTGGGGGTGGTCGTCGGCGAGGCGACCGGGCTCGGCGATGTCGCGGGCGTCGGGCTCGGCACCTCTCCGATGCTGCTGCCAATCGACGCGGTGCCGTTGCGGTTCGCGAGCACCGCGAGAGCCGTGCCGCATCCCGCCATCAGGATGACGAGCGCAAGCACGCCGGCGACGATGACCATCCACGGCGTGCGATGCACCGGAGCGGTCGCGCCCTGGGGCGTGTAGTAGGGGCTCGCGTAGCCCGTCGGGCCGGCGAAGACCGGCGGCGGCATGCCGGCGGGCGGTCCCGCGACGCCAGGAGGCGGACCTGTCGGCGGACCCGGTGGCGGACCTTGAGGTGGCGGCGGCGGTGCGGCCTGCGCCGTCGCGGCCGTCAGCGGCGAACCGCACTCCTGGCAGAACGCGTTGCCGTCCGGGTTCTGGGCGCCGCAGCGGACGCATGTCATCGCCATCTACGTGCGCGACGGCGCGGACGCCGCCGGCTTGCGGGCTCGCTTCACGGACGTCGGCGCCGCGGTCAGGGCCATGCCGCAGTTCGGGCAGAAGCCCGACGCGACGATGTGCATGTGGCAGTTGGGACACACGGTCTCGGCAAACCCCATGTGGGCTGCCTCTTCGAGCAGCGCGTGGTGCAGCACGTAGCGGACGTAGATCAACAGCGCTCCGACGACGACCGCCTGCCACACGAGCACGAACAGCGGCGCCACGGCCACATCGCTGAAGAGCAGGGTGCCGAGCGCGAATGCGATGTGGGCGATCACCGCCATGGCCACGCCGCCGATCTCGCGCGCGGCAAGGCGGCCGCGGCGCAGGCGCCACACGGTGGCGACGATCATCCCGGTCGCGCTCCCCTGCAGCAGGGGCAGGAACACGGCCACGGTCGCCAGCTCGTAGATCCAGTTGCCAGGCGCCATGTGCGCCGGCAGCGACGTCAGCGCCGTCGAGAAAGCGACCAGGGACTCGGCGAGGCTGAAGCCAAGGCCCGCGGCGATGCCGAACACGAGCCCGTCGACCGTCTCGGGGAAGTCCTTGCGGTTCGGGAGGAACAGGGCCGGCAGCGGCTTCACCGCCTCCTGCACGACGGGGATGAGCAGACCGGCGAAGAGGACGGCACCGACGTTGACGGCGCTGTGGAGCGGGTTGCCCACGCCCGAGTACGGGTTGTACACCGCGCGCTCGATGAGCGTCAGCACCAGCCCGATGACTGCGCCGCCGCCCAGCGTGAAGCCGAGCACCGTGGCCGGCTCGTCGCGGTAGACCTGCGCCTCGTAGAGGTAGATCAGGTACAGCACCGGGACCAGGAAGACCGCGACGAGGATGGCGGCGCTGATCAGGCCGGCGAGATACAGGACGAGGATGCCGGCGAGGCCGACCGCGAAGGCCCAACGGAACTCGTGGACCTTCTGGTGGCCGAGGTGCGGGAAGAGCGTCGTGAAGATCGACGGCTGGACGACGTGCTCCGAGGGGTGCGCGGCGTATGTGTGCTCACGTTTCCTGGCCCGGCTGAGCTCGCGCGTGGTCCCCTGGTGCGCTCCGCAGCGGGTGCAGAACACGCCGTCGGGGACGTCGTTAGCGCAGTGGTCGCACCGCATCGGCCCGGACAGGATATCGGCCGGGCCCCGGAGTTAAGCCTGTTTAGTGACCTCGTCCTTGGCGACGCCTTGGGCCGGAACCCAGCCGCGGATGAAGTGGCATCCGTAGTGGCCCGGGTGCTTGTCGAAGTAGCGCTGGTGGTATTCCTCGGCGCGCCAGAAATCACCCGCCGGAACGATCTCGGTGACGATCTCGCGGTCGAAGTACTTCTGCGCCTGATCCTTCGAGCGCCGGGCGGCGGCCTCCTGCTCCGGACCGTGGAAGAAGATCACGCTCCGGTACTGGTGCCCGAAGTCGGGCCCCTGGCGGTTCAGGGTCGTGGGGTCGTGCATGTTCCAGAACGAGTTCAGCAGCTGCTCGTACGAGACCTTCGCGGGGTCGTACGTGACCTCGACGGCCTCGGCGTGGCCGGTCCGGCCGCCGCAGACCTGCTCGTATGTCGGATGGTCGACGTGCCCGCCCGCGTAGCCCGATACCGCTTCAATTACTCCGGGCACCTCGTTGAACAGGTGCTCGACAACCCAGAAGATCGCGCGACCGAGGTCGCTCGGGTGCGCGAGCGCGGCCGCGTGCAGGACCGTCCGGGTCTCCGGCAGCGCCCGCCGCAGGTGCTGGGCGATCCGCTCGCCGAGCGCGTCGGCCGAGCCGACCTTGTCCAG
>CBJLKR010000072.1:0-10270 GCA_966423695.1 uncultured bacterium
CCGTGGCCGTCCGGATCACCGGTGACGACGAGATGCGCATGTTCAACCGCGCCTACGCGGATATGCCGGACGCGACCGACGTGCTCTCGTTCGAGGGCGTGCCGCCGCACGTGGGCGACATCGCGATCTCCTGGCCGGCGGTCGAGCGCCAGGCGGCGCGGTACGGCCACGAGGTGAAGACCGAGCTCGCGCTGCTCACGGTCCACGGGCTCCTCCACCTGCTCGGTTGGGACCACGCCCGGGCGGCCGAGCGGCGGGAGATGAACCGCCTCACGGTCGCCGCTTTGGAGCGCTCGCGGATCGCGCTCGCGGCCAAGCGCCTCTAAACTCGTACTCGCGATATGGTCTGCGGCGCTCGCCGCGGGCCTAACTGCGTCTATATGGAAGAAGGCACTCAGCGGCTGATCGTCGGTCTCGGCAACCCGGAGTCGGACTACGCGGACACGCGGCACAACCTCGGTTTCGCCTGCGTTCGCGAGCTCGCCCGGCTTCTCGACGTGCGCCTGGACAAGAAGCGGTGGCAGTCGCTTGCCGGTCGCGCCGAGGCGCGGGGCCTTTGGCTGGTCCTGCCCCAGACCTACATGAACCTCTCCGGCCGGGCGGTGGCGAAGGCCATGAAGGACACCGGAGTCGGCGCCGCCGGCACCTGGGTCGTCTACGACGAGCTGGACCTGCCCCTATGCCGGATGCGCATCCGCCGCGGCGGCTCGGGCGCGGGCCACAACGGCGTGCTCTCGATCATCGAGTCGCTCGGCACCGACGATTTCGTGCGCTTCCGGGTCGGCATCGGCAAGCCCGCGCGCAAGGGCTCGACCGCGGGTCGCGGCTACGTGCTGGGCCGCTTCACACGGGCCGAGGCCGAGCGCGTGCCGGCGATCGTCACCGGCGTCGCCGACGCGCTCGAGCTGGCGCTCGAGGCCGGCGTCGAGCGGGCGATGGACCGCTACAACCGCGCCGGCGCGCTGGGCTGCGAGGAGCTGCCGTGACCAGGCTGTGGGAGGGCACCCTCGCGGCCGAGCCCCGGCTGTCCGCCTGGGCGAAGCGCCCGTCCGGCGAGCTGGCCGTGGCGCGCCTGCCGCGCCCGGCATGGCCCATCGTCGCCGCGGCCGTCGCCCGACCCGCGCAGCTCGAACGCCGCCAGGTGCTGATCCTCGTCCCCGGCCCCGACCGCTTCGCGGACGAGCTGCGGCTGTGGCTCGGCGGCACGCCGCCCACCCACGTCTTTGCCGAGGTCGCGGTGTCCTTCCTCGACCGGCCTCCTGCGTTCGACGAGGCCGTGAACCGGCGCCTCGATGCCCTCGCGGCGCTGACCGAGGGCGAACCGCTTGTAGTCGTGTCCTCGCGGCGGGCGATGACGCGCCAGACGATCTCGCGCCGTGACCTGGTCGAAAGCACCGTCGTGCTGAAGCCCGGAGAGGGCCCGGGTCCGGTCGCCGTCGCCGGCCGGCTGGTCGAGCTCGGCTACACGCGCGAGCCGCTCGTCGAGGAGCGCGGTCAGTTCTCGCTCCGCGGCGGGATCCTCGACGTGTACCCATCGGCCGCGGACGCGCCGGTGCGCGCGGAGTGGGTGGGAGACACCATCGAGACGCTGCGCATCTTCGACCCTGACAACCAGCGCTCGGTGATGGCCGTGCGCCAGGCGGTGATCCGGACGGGACGCGAGCTGCTCATGGGACCGGACCGCGGGGAGGCGGCGGTCGAGCGACTGCACGCGACGGTGTCGCTGGACTCGCTGCGCGGCGACGTCCGCAGCGAATGGGAGGACGAGCTGACGCGCCTTGGCGCGGGGGCCGCCTTCGCCGGCGTCGAGTTCTTCGCCGCGTATCTCGATCCCGCCAGGCCTTCCCTGCTCGATCACGTCGGCGGCGATACCGTGGTCCTCGACTTCGACCCAGACCGGCAGCTCGCGGACGCGCGCACTCTCCTCGACGAGACGTCGATGCTGGCCTCCGCCGAGGTGACGGGAGGCGAGTTGCCGCGAGGCTTCGTCCTGCCGGCGATCGAGCCGCCGCAAGACCTCGGTGGGCGGCCGCGCCTGACGGCGACCGTCGGCGATGGAGCCGGCGACACGATCGACCTCGGCTGGTTCGAGGGCGAGCCGCTCGTCGGGCAGTCGCGTGCCCTGGCCGGGTTTGCCGCGCGCGGTGACGCGGCGGCGATCGTCTTCGCGACCGAGCAGGATGAGCGCCTTCGCGCTCTTCTCGACGAGGCGGGCGTGAAGACCGCGCTTCGGGAGGTCGACCTGGACGTCGACCTCGACGTCGAGGCGGGCCTTCATCACGTTGCGCTCGACCTGGCGGCCGGATGCGCGCAACCGTCGCTGGCCTTCCACCTGGCGACCGACGCCGAGCTCTTCGGCCGGGTGCGGCGGCCGTCGCGGGGCGGGCGCGCGCGCACGCGGACGGCGGACCTGACTCGCGAGTTCACTCTCGACTTCGCTCCCGACGAGCTGGTGGTTCACGTCGACCACGGCATCTCGCGCTTCAAGGGCATGCGCCTCATCGAGTCGGAGGGCGCGCATCGCGAGTACCTCGAGCTGGAGTACGCCGAGGGTGACCGCCTGTTCGTCCCGGTCGAGAACCTCGATCGGGTGCAGAAGTACCTCGGCGGCGAGAACGCCCCCAGCCTGCACCGGCTCGGCACCTCCGACTGGAGCCGGGCGCGAGGCCGCGCACGCAAGGTCGTCCAGGACGTCGCCGAAGAGCTGCTGAAGATCTACTCCCTGCGCGAAGCCAGGCCCGGCATCGCCTTCGCGCCGGACACCGCCTGGCAGCAGGAGCTCGAGTCGTCCTTTCCTTACGAGGAGACGCCGGACCAGGTCGCTGCGCTTGCCGAGATCAAGGCCGATATGGAGTCGGACCGGCCCATGGACCGCCTGCTGTGCGGCGACGTCGGCTTCGGCAAGACCGAGCTGGCGCTGCGGGCGGCGTTCAAGGCGGCGATGAGTGGCAAGCAGGTCGCGGTGCTGGCCCCGACCACGGTGCTCGCACAGCAGCACTTCCACGTGTTCCGCGAGCGTCTCAAGAATTTCCCCGTGGTCGTGGAGATGCTGTCGCGTTTCGTCGACGACGACGACCAGGCCCGCACCGTCGAGGGCTTGAAGAGCGGGCAAGTCGACATCGTCGTCGGCACGCATCGTCTGCTCCAGCGCGACGTGCGGTTCAAGCGCCTCGGCCTGCTGGTCGTGGACGAGGAGCACCGGTTCGGCGTGATGCAGAAGGAGCGGTTGAAGAAGCTGCGCACGCAGCTCGACGTGCTGTCGCTGTCCGCAACGCCGATTCCGCGCACGCTGCATATGGCCGTTGGCGGGATCCGCGACATGAGCGCCATCCAGACGCCGCCCGAGGAGCGGCAGCCGATCAAGAACTACGTGCCCGCGGACGACGACGAGCTCGTGCACGAGGCGATCGGCCGCGAGCTCGGGCGCGGTGGGCAGGTGTACTACGTGCACAACCGGGTGCGCACCATCCAGAAGGCCGCGGAGCGCGTGCGCCGGCTGCTGCCGGACGCTCGCGTCGCCGTCGGTCACGGCCAGATGTCGGAGGACGAGCTGGCGACGGTGATGGTGGACTTCGAGTCGGGCAAGTTCGACGTGCTCGTGTGCACGACGATCATCGAGTCGGGCCTGGACATCCCGAACGTCAACACGATCATCGTCGAGCGCTCCGATCGCTTCGGCCTCGCCCAGCTCTACCAGCTTCGCGGCCGCGTCGGCCGCTCCGGTCGCCGCGCGTACGCGTACTTCCTCTACGACCCTCGCCGCTCGCTCACCGAGGAGGCGGACAAGCGCCTGGACGTGATCTCCGGGCTGCACGAGCTCGGGCAGGGCTTCAAGATCGCGCTCCGCGACCTCGAGATCCGCGGCGCGGGCAACCTGCTCGGCACCGAGCAGCACGGCGCGATCGCGGCGGTCGGCTTCGAGATGTACCTGCAGATGCTCCAGGGCGCGGTCGGCAAGCTGCGCATGGGGTCCGAGGAAACCGTGGTCGGCGACGTGCTGTCGACGGCGGAGATGAACCTCGACCTGCCGCTCGACCACTTCATCCCACGCTCGTACATCCGCGACGAGAAGCTTCGCCTCAGCGCCTACCGGCAGCTGGCGAACGCCGAGGACGAGCAGGAGCTCGACGCGATGCTGCGCTCCCTGAAGGACCGCTACGGCACGGCGCCCACGCAGCTGGACAACCTCGCGTACTCGCTGCGCGTCAAGCTGCGCGGCCAGCGCATGGGCCTGCGCGGCGTGATCGCCGAAGGGCACGACATTGTCATCCGGGTCGACCCCGAGCGGGTCCTCGACGTCGAGGAGCTGGGGCGGCGGATGGCGGGACGCATCGCCGTCCGCCCGAACCGCATCCTGATGCGCCGCAAGGGCGACGGATGGCAGCGGGACCTGCTGAGCCTGCTGGACGAGATGGCCGCCCTGTACGAGGCCGGGCATGGAGCGGCGGTAATGTCACGACCGTGACAGACGAGCCACGACCGTTTTCGGCCGGGATCGAGGCGATCTTCGAGGTCGTCCACCGCTTGCGCGCGCCGGGCGGCTGCACGTGGGACCGCGAGCAGACGCACGAATCTCTGCGTCCGTACCTGCTCGAGGAGACCTACGAGCTGCTCGAGGCGATCGACGCCGGCGACGACGCCAAGATGCGTGAGGAGCTGGGCGACCTGCTGCTGCAGGTGGCGATGCACGCCGAGATCGCGGCCGAGGAGGGCCGGTTCGACGCCGAGCAGGTCTCAGAAGGAGTCGCCGCCAAGATGGTCAAGCGCCACCCGCACGTCTTCGGCGACGTGTCCGTGGCCAACGCGGACGACGTGCTGCGCAACTGGGAGCACCAGAAGATCCAGGAGTCGCGCGCGAGCGGCAGCGAGGAGTCGGTCGTCGACCGCGTGCCCGCGACGCTGCCCGCGCTCGCGTGGGCGCTCGGCCTGCAGAAGCGGGCGGCGCGCGTGGGGTTCGATTTCGCGTCGCCGTCAGCGGCCGCCGAGTCGGTGGCCGAGGAAGCCCGCGAGCTCGCGGCGGAGCACGACCGCGACCGCGCGTTCGAGGAGATGGGGGACCTGCTGTTCGCGATCGTGTCGCTGGCGCGCGTGCTGAAGGTCAACCCCGAGGACGCGCTGCGCGTCGCCGGTCAACGCTTCCGCGAGCGTTTCGCGAGGGCGGAGGCGGAGCTGCGCGCGCAGGGCAGGGCGTTCACCGACCTCGACGACGGCGCGAAGCTCGAACTGTGGGAGAAGTCGCGACCCGTTTGATATAGTCGGCGCCTCCGCCGTCCTTCACAACACACGTCGCAGCATGAGACACAGCAAAGCCTTGACCGCCGCGGGCACTGTGCGCACCACCTCGTTCGGGGTGCGTCATCTCGTCATCCTGATCGCCGTCGGCGTCGCGCTCGCATGGGCGGGCATCGCCTTCGCGCAGGAGGCGTACATCAGCCATCGGCTGGCCCAGCAGGCCGCCGAGCTGCGCCGGCAGAACGCCGAGATCGCGGCCGAGAACACGGGCTACAAGAAGGACGTGCAGGCGCTGCAATCGGGCACCGCGGACGAGGAGGAGGCGCGCCTGAACGGCTACGCGAAACCCAACGAGCGGACGTACCTGGTGACCACGCCGTCGCCGTCGCCGGCCCCGCCGGCCCACAAATAATCGGCGGGTATACTGGCAGGCGCGGAGTGGAGCAGCGGCAGCTCGTCGGGCTCATAACCCGAAGGTCCTTGGTTCGAATCCAAGCTCCGCAACCAACTCCCAGCCCGACTGCTCGAGCGCGTGGAGAAGGCTAGCGCGGTGCGAGCTGAGCGGCCCCGGGAACCGGTCGCCAGCCGCGGCCGTCCCACCAGAACGCACCGTCCGGTGAGCGCTGCGCCCACGGCGGCGCCACATCGTTGATCGAGATCCAGTTCGCGCCTCCCCACCAGAAGTTCCCGTCCGCCGACATCTGCGGCTGCAGCTGCGCGGGCGCCCCGCCGAGCGCGGCGGCCTCTCTGCGTCGCATGGCCAGGAAGACGCCGCCGGCGAGCAGCACGCCCAGAGCCACGATCGCGATGATCACCGTCTGGTTCACCTCGAAGATCGAGCCGCTGTTCGGAGGTGCCTGGTTTTCCGGCCAGTCGTTGGTTGGGATCGTCGACGCCGGCGCGGCCTCGAACTGCTTCTGTGACTGCGCGGTGGCGATCGCGAGGACATCGTCCTTGGCGGAGAGGAAGTCGACGCCGAACATATCGTTGCCCTTGACGAAATTGAAACTGTCCAGGACGAGGGCCGGGGACGCCTGGGTCATGTGGACGCCGTAGTAGTAGGCACCGAGGCCGCTGCTGGTGTCGAGGTGCTGGAAGTTGTCGCTCTTGAGGTCTCGCTGGTGGTTGGCGCCCATGAAGCGCAGGGCGCCGCTCTGGCCGGTGAAGGCGATCACGTATTCGGCCATGATCCGGTCGCTCGCGGTGTCGGCCAGGATGACCCCGTAGCCCGAGACGTACCCGTCCGTCTCGAGCTCGCTCTGGGCGGTGGCCGCGTCCTTGCCCCACGACTGCGCGTACTGGGCCGCCGTCATCTGCCCGGACACCGCGCCCTTCAGGGGCGTCTTGTACGCAGCCGGAGCGGGAGCGAGGATCGAGTCGAGGCTCGGCGAGGGACTCGGGCCGGCGGCCGCCGACAGCGGCCAAAGCGCCAGCACTGCGATGGACGCGATGTAAAGCGACCGCTTCACAGCCGGCATTCTATGGACGGATGGCGGTTTTTCATCCCCCATACAATTCGAGGCCGAAAGAGATGAACAAGCGCAAGCGGGTGGCGATTGCCAAGCATCGGAGGAAGAAGCGCAAGCTGAAGGCTCGGGCCGCGCAGGCGCCCCGCTAACCTTCGTCTCCGCGGTGCCGTAGCTCAGGTGGTAGAGCGCGCGACTCATAATCGCGTTGTCGGTGGTTCGAGTCCACCCGGCACCACCACGGCCGGCGCACCACCACGGGCGGAGTCTGCCCAAGCTAACCAAAGGCCGGAGATCGATATCGCCCTCTCGAGGCGGTACGGCCGGTGTGGGTTATGGCCTCCCGGCTACTGGTGGAACGTTGGCGCTCTCCGCTCTCCGAGTGGTGTCACTGCGTTGTCGTCCGGCCGGCGCGCCTGACCATGACCATGGCCACCGCCGCCATGGCGAAGAACACAACCGCCAGCAGCTCAAGAAGAGCGTTGTGGCTGGTGGAGCCGAAGTAGATGCTGCCCACGCCAAGAAGACCGCATACGATCCCGATAATTCGCCATGTGACGCTGCTCATCGTCGCCTCCTTCAAACACCAATTTGTAAGCCCGGCCACGGAGCCAAGGGCATTGCGCTACTTCTGCAACGCCCATGGCCGTCCCCTTGGCCGATCCGAAATGTCGACGCCAGTATCCGGGCCGATGACGCCCGCCGGTCTATCGCAAGGGTCAGGCTCGGGTAGATCGCTCAGGGCATGCACCGCGGAGGTTCGAATCCATCGATAACGCACCGGCGGCGGCGGACGCGGTCAGGGACCTGATCGCGCGCGGCGAGGTCGCGGACGCCCTCGAGCTCCTGGCCCGCGATTCCAGCTTCTGGGTCGCCGGCGGCGATACGGCCGCCGAAGGCGCACGGCTTGCTGCGGCGGCGCTGGACGCGCCCGGGGCCGCTGACGTTCATCCGTGGCGGGCGAGGGTCCTGTACGCGGATGGACTGCTCGCGTTCCGTGCGGGCGATATGGGGCGATCAAAGCAACGCAATGACGAATGCCTGGCCGTCGCCCGGGCGACCTCCGACGTGCGTGGCGAATGCGATGCGTTGACAGGTCTCGCCCGGGTCGCGCTCCGCGACGGCAGGTTTCACGACGTGGTTGCGCTCGCCCGCCAGGCGCGCGAGCGCGCGAAGGCGGCAGGCGACGCCGCGGCAGAGGCGTCTCCTCTCCATCTCGAGGCGGCCGGCGTGCGGATGCTGCGCGACTACGCCGCCGCGCGCGAGCTCTATCTCGAAAGCCTCGCCCTCAGCGAGAACGAAGGGAACGCGAGACGGGTCGCGATGGAGCAGCACAACCTGGGCTGGGTCGAGCTGCACCTCGACCACATCGACGAGGCGGCCACGCGATTCCAGCTCCTCGACCTATCCGCGGGCGCGGATGCATACGCCGACGCATGGAAGGACGTCAACTGGGCCGCGGTCCACGCCGCTCGTGGTGACGAGGCCGAGGCGCGTCGCAGGCTCGAGCGCGGCGAGCGCGCTCTCGAAAAGCTTGGCGTCGTCCTGGACCCCGACGACCAGTTCGAGCTCGACTGGGTCCGGAGCCGGCTCTCATCGGGGCGAGGTCCTGGGCGGCAGACTTGATCTCGATCACGAGCGCCAAGTTGAAGATCGCCATGTCCGTCGACGGCCGTGTCCTGGTGGCGGTCTCCGGCGGACCCGACTCGACAGCTTTGCTTATCGCGCTGCACGAGGCTGGCCACGACCTCGTCGCGGCTCACTACGACCACGCCCTGCGCGCCGGCTCAGACGAAGTCGCGCGCCAGGTGCGCGGCCTGTGCACTCGGCTCGGAGTCGAGCTGATCAGCGAGCGGCGCGACCAGCCTTTGCCGAAGGGCTCCCTCCAGGCCGCGGCACGCGAGCTGCGGTACGCGTTCCTCGAACGCGCGCGCATCG
The DNA here is from genome assembly GCA_966423695.1 of uncultured bacterium. GTDB lineage: Bacteria > Chloroflexota > Dormibacteria > Dormibacterales > Dormibacteraceae > 40CM-4-65-16. The sequence continues at coordinate 8,637 of CBJLKR010000072.1, forward strand.
AGGCCGGCGCCGAGTGGGTCGCGCTGGCTCACACCGCCGACGATGCGGTCGAGGGCGCGGTGCTCCACATGCTCCGTGGCTGTGGGCTCGCCGGCTTGCGCGGGATGCCGGAGCGCCGCGGCCGTTACGTGCGTCCGATGCTGGGCGTATGGAGGGAGGAGGTGAACCGCTTTCTCGCGGCTCGCGGCGTCGTCGCCCACGAAGACCCCTCGAACCGCGACGAGAGGTTTGCTCGCGTGCGCGCGCGTCTATCTCTATTGCCGGCGCTCGAGCGGGCAAGGCCGGGGATCAACCGCTTGATCCACGCCACGGCGATGACCGCGGCACGGCTGCAGGACCAGGCGGAGACGGCGCCCACCGAGGTCGAGGCCTTGAAGCGCCTTTACGCCGAAGCGGGCGGCCGGCAGCCGGGGCTTTCGCGAACGCACCTCGAGTCGATGCTGAAGCTGGCGCGAGGCGGCCGGGGAGGTCGAGGCGTCGATCTTCCGGGCGGCCTGCGTTTCCGTATCGTGGGGGAGCTCATGCAGATCGTCCCGACCAAGCGGCCGTCGGAGACGCCGCCGCGCCTGGACGTCCGGGAGTGCGCGGGCTGTGACGACCCCGGCGCCGTCCACCTCGGCGGCGGCCTGCTGCACGTCGGCAGCCGGCGCCCAGGGCTGCGGATGCGGCCGCTCGGCGGGCGCGGCACGCGCAAGCTGCAGGACATCTTCGTCGACGCTCGCGTGCCGCGCGAGGACCGAGACGGGTGGCCGCTGGTCTTTGCCGACGGACGCCTCGCGTGGGTCCCCGGTGTGGCCGTCGACGCCGAGCTTGCGACGCCGCGCAACGAACCGGGGCGGCACGTCGCGGTATCGCCGATGCCGGCGCTGCCGGCGACGAAAGTTGTTAGGCTAGAAACGCCTCAAACGGGCGCACATTTGGAGAATTGAGTTGAGCCGCTTTCCCCGCTCCAGCCTGTTCTATTTCGCATTGGTCGTCGTCCTCGGCCTGATCTTCTGGTTCACGTGGAGCTCGATCCAGAACAGCCAGAACGCGGGCGACTGGGACTTCACCGACATGATGAGCCAGGCCAAGGACGGCCACGTCAAGCTCGTCGACATCAGCGGCACCGACGGCGTCGTGACCGACGACCAGGGTCACAAGCACAACATCGTCCTTCCGGACTGCTCGGGTCAGTGCCAGTTCGTCACCGACCTCGGCAACGAGGGCGTCCACGTCAAGTTCGAGAAGAGCCAGACCGGCAGCTACCTGATCAGCGTCCTGCTGCCGAACATCATCCTGGTCATCCTGATCGCCGCCTTCATGTGGTGGGTGCTGCGGCAGACGCAGAGCGGCAACAACCAGGCCATCTCCTTCGGTCGATCGCGCGCGCGCATGATCGCGGGCGACAAGCCGGCGATCACTTTCGCCGACGTGGCCGGCGTGGACGAGGCCAAACAGGAACTGACCGAGATCGTCGAGTTCCTCAAATATCCGGAGAAGTTCGTCGCCTTGGGGGCTCGCATTCCCAAGGGCGTGCTGCTCGTCGGACCTCCGGGAACCGGCAAGACCTTGCTTGCCCGCGCGGTTGCAGGTGAGGCCAACGTGCCGTTCTTCTCCATCTCCGGTTCTGACTTCGTCGAGATGTTTGTCGG
>CBJLKR010000073.1:0-10247 GCA_966423695.1 uncultured bacterium
ACGAGGGCTGGCGGCGACTGGCCGAGCCGCTCGCCCAGCTTCTCGCCGAACGCCTCACCGTCGAGGGCCTCAGCGCGCGCTGGGTCCTGGCGGTGCCGCTTCACCCCGAACGCCAGCGCAAGCGGGGGTTCAACCAGGCCGAGCTGCTGGCCGTCCAGCTCCGGCGGCACCTGCGCGCACGCCGGCCCACTGGAGAACTCGTACGTACGCGTCCCACTCCGCCGCAGGTGGGACGGGATCGGCGCACGCGTCACGAGAACGTCAAGGGCGCGTTCGAATGGCGCGGCCCGGACCTCGCCGGCGAGGCGGTGATCGTCGTCGACGACGTGGCCACGACGGGCGCCACCCTCGATGCGTGCGCGGCCGCGCTTCGATTGCGCGGATCTGGGCCCGTAACCGGGGTGAGTGTCGCGCGCGTGAATGTATAGTTCTCGCTCGGTCGAACCCACCTCGCGAAGCTGGAGGCTAGCCGCATGGCAGTCCGGATCCCAGGTATCAACATCGATGAGTACTATCAGCAGCTCGGTCCGATCGAGCCGCTGATCCGCGACGACCGCGTGACCGAGGTCATGGTCAACGGCAGCGACCACGTCTACGTCGAAATGGCCGGTAAGGTCGTCCTCACGAACATCAAGTTCGTCGACGAGGACCAGCTCCTCAACGTGATCCAGTTCATCGTCCGCACCGTGGGCCGCCGCATCGACGAACGCTCACCGCTGTGCGACGCACGTCTCGCCGACGGCTCCCGTGTCAACGCCGTCATCCGCCCGCTCGCGCTCAACGGCCCGCTGCTCACCATCCGCAAGTTCTCCCGCGACCCGTACCAGGTCGAAGACCTGATCCGGTTCGGCACCTGCAACGAGGCCGGCTTCGGCTTCCTCAAGGCCGCGGTGCTGTCGAAGGCGAACATCATCGTCGCCGGTGGGACCGGCACCGGCAAGACGACGTTCCTCAACGTCCTCTCCGGCTTCATCCCGGTCGAGGACCGCATCGTCACCATCGAGGACGCGGCTGAGCTTCAGCTCCACCAGGAGCACGTTTGCCGCCTCGAGACGCGGCCGAAGGACATCAACGGCGAGGGCGAGATCACCATCCAGCGCCTCGTCATCAACTCGCTGCGCATGCGCCCCGAGCGCATCGTCGTCGGCGAGTGCCGCGGCGGCGAGGCCCTCGACATGCTGCAGGCCATGAACACCGGCCACGACGGCTCCATGACCACGCTGCACGCCAACAGCCCGCGCGACGGCCTGGCCCGCCTGGAGACGCTGGTCCTCATGGCCGGGGTCGACCTCCCGGTGCGCGCCATCCGCCAGCAGGTCGCCGGCGCCATCAACCTGATCGTCCAGCTGAGCCGCCTGCGCGACGGATCGCGCAAGGTGACCGCGATCACCGAGATCGTCGGCATGGAGCAGGACGTGATCACGATGCAGGACATCTTCGTGATGGAGCAGAAGGGCGCCACGCCCGACGGCAAGATCATCGCGGAGTTCCGGCCGACCGGCCTGCGCCCGAAGATCCTTGACCGCATGTTCGCCCAGGGCATTCCGCTTCCGAAGGAGATCACGGCGCTGTTCCCGCCGCCTCCGGGATACAAGCCGGCGCAGAAGTAACCGCCGCTAGACAGTCCTCGCGGACGCGCCTATAGTCGGGTTGTGAAGGTCGTCCTGCACGACCGCACCAACGGTCTCGGGCAGGAGGTGCGCGAAGCCGCGCAGCGCAAGCTGGCCAGGCTCGAACGCCACTCCGGCAAGATCCTCGAGGCCGAGGTCGAGTTCTCGGAGAAGCGCCGCTCGAGCGATCTGACGTGGTTCGTGTGCTACGTCCACCTGCGGCTTGACGGCCGGCGCGCCCCGAAGCTGCACGCCATGGAGCGGGGCGGCGACCCGACGTCGGCGCTGGACCTCGCGCTCGACAAGATCGACCGCCAGCTCGTGGCGTTCAAGGACAAGGTCACGCACCGCCGGCAGCCGACGTCGGCGATCCGCGTGCCGCCCGCCCCGGCCTCGGCGCGTGAGCCGCAGGCGCCCGACAGGGTGCGGCTCAAGCTCCGGCCGATGACCGAGGAAGAGGCGATCTCGGAGCTGCAGGCGGATGGGCAGCCGGTCGTCGTGTACCTGGACGAGGATTCGGGCGAGATCCAGATCATGGTCCGGCGGGCCGACGGCAGCCTGGCGGTCATCGAGCCGGTGGTGCCCTAGCCTCGATTCAGACCCGCCCTCGCCGGGTAACCTGAATCCACAACATGGTCATCCTGTCGAAGCTGCTCGACCCGAACGAGCGCGAGGTCAAGCGCCACCTGGCCGTGGCCCAGGCCGTGAACGGTCTCGAAGACGAGATCAAGGCGCTGGACGACGCCGGGCTGCGTGCCCGCTCGGACGACCTCCGCAAGCGGGCCGAGGAGGGCCACGACCTCGACGAGCTGCTGATCGAGGCGTTCGCCGTCTGCCGCGAGGCCGCGCAGCGGACGATCGGCCTCCGCCACTTCGACGTGCAGCTGGTCGGCGGCATCGTCCTGCACCAGGGAAAGATCGCCGAGATGAAGACCGGCGAAGGCAAGACCCTCGTGGCCAGCCTGGCCCTCTACCTCAACGCGCTCGCGGGCAAGGGCGTGCACCTGGTCACGGTCAACGACTACCTGGCCCGCCGAGACGCTGGATGGATGGGCCCCATCTACCACCTCCTCGGCATGAAGGTGGGCATCAACGTCGGCATGAACGCGTGCTTCGTCTACGACCCCGAGTATCTCGACGAGACGCACCCCGATTCGCGCCTGCAGCACCTGCGCCCCGCGAGCAAGAAGGAGGCGTACGAGGCCGACATCACCTACTGCACGAACTCCGAGCTGGCGTTCGACTACCTCCGCGACAACATGGCCCGCGACCTCTCGCAATGCGCGCAGCGCGAGCTCAACTACGCGATCGTGGACGAGGTCGACTCCATCCTCATCGACGAGGCGCGGACGCCGCACATCATCTCCGGGCAGTCGGAGGAATCGACCGAGAAGTACTACCAGTACGCGCGGTGGGCCGCGCGCCTCACCGAAGGCGAGGACTACGAGGTCGACCTCAAGCACAAGTCCGCCTCGCTCACCGAGCAGGGCATCGCCAAGATGGAGCGCTGGACCGGGATCAAGAACATCTACGACCTCGAGAACGTGATCGAGGCGCACCAGATCAACCAGGCGCTGAAGGCCAAGGCGCTGTTCCTGCGCGACCGCGACTACATCGTCAAGGACGCCGAGATCGTGATCGTCGACGAGTTCACCGGCCGAACGATGCCCGGACGGCGCTGGTCGGATGGCCTTCACCAGGCCGTGGAGGCCAAGGAGGGCGTCAAGGTCCAGCAGGAGCAGAAGACCATCGCCACGATCACGGTCCAGAACTACTTCCGCCAGTACGACAAGCTCGCCGGCATGACAGGCACCGCCGTGACCGAGGCCGAGGAGTTCCACAAGATCTACGGCCTCGATGTCGTGGTCATCCCGACCCACCGGCCGATGGTCCGCACCGACAGCCCCGACGTGATCTACAAGACCGAGAAATCGAAGTTCGAGGCGGTGATCGACGAGATCGTGCAGATGAACGTCGAGGGGAGGCCCGTCCTCGTCGGCACCGTCTCGGTCGAGAAGTCGGAGCGGCTCGCCAAGATGCTCGAGCGCCGCGGCATCAAGCACAACGTGCTGAACGCCAAGCAGCACGAGCGTGAGGCGGCGGTCGTGGCCGAGGCCGGGCAGCCGAAGGCGGTCACGATCGCGACCAACATGGCCGGCAGAGGCACCGACATCGTGCTGGGCCCGGGCGTGAAGGACGTCGGAGGGCTGCACATCATCGGCACCGAGCGGCACGAGAGCCGGCGCATCGACAACCAGCTGCGCGGACGCTCTGGCCGGCAGGGCGACCCCGGCTCGAGCAAGTTCTTCATCTCCCTGGAGGACGACCTGATGAAGGTCTTCGGCCCGGCCGCGGACAGGATCGGACGCCTGATGACCACGCTCGAGGTCGAGCCCATCGAGCATCCGTGGGTCGCACGCTCGATCGCCAGCGCGCAGAAGAAGGTCGAAGGCATGCATTTCGACGCCCGCAAGCACGTCGTCGAGTACGACGACGTGATGAACAAGCAGCGCCAGATCGTCTACGAGGAGCGGCGGAAGGTGCTGGAGGGCGCCGACACCCGCGAGAACATCCTCGGCTACGTCCGCGAGATCATCCAGAAGGGCGTCGACCAGCACTGCGAGAGCAGGCATCCGGAGAACTGGGACATCGAGGGGTTGATGAAGTACCTCTCGACCTACCTGCCCCTCGCGGCCGACAGCGAGCTGCCCGAGGAAGCGCTGCGCAACGGCCCGGACGGCCTGGTCGAGCATGTCTACGCGGCCGCGACCGAGGCATACGATCGCAAGGTCGAGGAGATCGGGGCTGACCTGATGCCCATGGTCGAACGCGACGTGATGCTGCGCACCATCGACTGGCAGTGGATGGAGTACCTGACGCAGATGGAGCACTTCCGCGAGGGCATCGGGCTGCGCGCGTACGGTCAGCGCGATCCGCTTGTCGAGTACAAGAACGAAGCCTTCGAGATGTTCAACGAGCTCCGGGAGCGGATCCAGGGCAACATCGTGATGGCGATCTACCGGGTGCAGGTGCAGCGCAACGTGCAGGCACCGGCGCCCCCTCCGCCGCTGGTGCGCAACGTCACGGAGAGCGGTCCCGCCGAGCTGGACGGGGCCAACGGTGCGGGCGGAACGCCGAAAGCGCAGCAGCGCAAGGCGGCCGCAGTGGGCGCAGCGGCAGGGGATCCGGCCGGGGCGGCCGCTAAGATCGGCCGCAACGACCCGTGCTGGTGCGGCTCGGGCAAGAAATACAAGAGGTGCCACGGTCGATAGATGGACGCAGAACTCTCCCCGAAAGAGCTGTTGAACCGCATCCTCGAGCTCAAGGAGCACCTTTGACCTTCCGGCCAAGCGCAGGCGGGCGGACGAGCTAGACGCCGAGCTGACCAAGCCAGGCGCGTGGGACGACCCTCGCGCCGCGGGGCAGATGGCCCGCGAGGCTTCCGAGCATCGCGAGCTCATCGCCACCTGGGAGCGCCTCGAGCGCCGTGCCCACGACCTGGTCGAGCTGTCGCACCTCGCCGAGGGCGACGACGATCTCGAGCGCCAGGTGGACGAGGAGAAGTCGGCGGTGACGCGTGAGCTGCGCGCGCACGAGCTCGACCTCCTGTTCACGGACCCGTACGCCGGCCACAACGCGGTGGTCACGATCTCGGTCGGCCAGGGCGGCATCGAGGCCCAGGACTGGGTCGAGATGCTCATGCGCATGTACCTGCGGTGGTCCGAGCGACGAGATTTCGAGACCGAGGTCATCGACGAGTCACGTGGGGAGGAGGCGGGCCTCAAGAGCGTGACCTTCATCGTTCGCGGACCGCGCGCGTACGGGCTCATGCGCTCCGAGCACGGCGTGCACCGCCTCGTCCGCATCTCGCCGTTCGACCAGAACCATCGCCGGCACACGTCCTTCGCCCTCGTCGAGGTGATGCCCGAGCTCGAGAGCTCCGACGAGGGCGCGGTGGTCGTCAGCCCTCAGGACATCCGCGTCGACACGTACCGCTCGACCGGCGCGGGCGGCCAGCACGTCAACAAGACCGACTCGGCGGTGCGGATCACCCACCTGCCCACCGGCATCGTCGTCACGTGCCAGAACGAGCGCTCACAGATGAAGAACCGCGAGATGGCGATGAAGGTGCTCAAGGCGCGTCTGTTCCAGCGCCAGCAGCTGGAGGCGGCCGCGCAGCTCGAGCAGATCCGGGGTCAGGTCATGCCCGCCGAGTTCGGCTCCCAGATCCGGAACTACGTGCTCCAGCCGTACACGCTCGTCAAGGACGTACGCACCGGCTTCGAGACGGGCAACGCCCAGGCGGTGCTCGACGGCGAGATCGACCCGTTCGTCGAGTCGTGGCTGCGCTGGCGGCTCGGCCAGGGCGGCGAGGTGCGCGCGCAAGCCAACTAGCCAGGGGACGTTAACAACCTCTGTTTGGCACCCGGGGCAGGGGTTGGAGAATTCGAGCCCTTCGGCTATACTGCGGCCGACCTAGCCACGCGCCCTGGGGGGCGCGCAACGCCACAGCAAGAGACGCAGCACATGCTTTTGACACCGGATTTCGCCACCCGGCCGGTTATCAGCCTTCAGCACGTCCACAAGACGTACTCCACAGGCACCGAAGCGCTCCGCGACGTCAACCTCGAGGTGCCGGAGGGCGACTTCCTCTTCCTCGTCGGGCCGTCGGGCGCGGGCAAGTCGACTTTGGTGCGGCTGCTCATCCGCGAGGAGAAGCCCACCAAGGGCAAGATCTTCGTCGACGGAGTCGAGCTCGGGCGCATGAAGCGCCGCCGGCTACCCTTCTACCGGCGCAAGGTCGGCCTGGTGTTCCAGGACTTCAAGCTGCTGCCGAACCTGACTGTCTACGAGAACATCGCGTTCGCGCTGCGGGTGCTGGGCCGGCCCGACCACGAGATCAGGGACAAGGTCGCCGAGGCCCTGGACACGGTCAGCCTTTACGGGAAGGACAACACCTACCCGTCGAACCTCTCCGGCGGCGAGCAGCAGCGCGTCGCCATCGCGCGTGCGCTCGTCCACGCGCCGCGGTTCATCATCGCCGACGAGCCCACCGGCAACCTCGATCCGGCGACCGCGTGGGAGATCATGCAGCTCTTTTTGCGCATCAACGCCCGCGGCGCGACGGTCGTGATGGCGACGCACAACCGCGAGATCGTCGATCTTCTGCGGCGCCGCGTCATCGCCATCGACGCGGGCCAGATTGCACGCGACGACAGGTCGGGCAGGTATCACGATGATTTTGCGAAATCTGAAGTTCGCGCTCAGTAGCGCCTGGCACAGCTTCTCGCGGAACCTCGCGGTGAGCCTTGCCGCGGTGCTGTCGATCACGCTCATCCTCATCCTGGCGGGGGTCAACCTGCTCGTGGGCCACGCGCTTTCCCAGGTGCTGGATGGATTCAGGGACAAGGTCAGCGAAGTCTCCATCAACGTCTCCGACGACACGCCGCTGCAGAACGTGTCCGAGTTCCAGCAGCAGCTGCAGGGCGATCCGCGCGTGCTCAGCGTGCGGTTCGTCACCAAGGACGAGGCGCTGAAACAGTTCACGGCCGACCCGCAGAACTCGATCCTCGCCCAGCAGATCCAGGGCAACCCGCTCGACGCGAAGCTGGACGTTCGCGTGCGCAACCTCAACGACGTCGCGGCGATCGACAGGTTGGCGCGTGGCTGGTCCGGCGTGGACCCGACCGACCCGACCAACTACCAGGGCGACTTCGTCAATCGGATGCTGCAGCTCTCGCAGTGGCTGGAGCTCGCCGGCGCCGGCCTGCTGATCGTCCTGCTCATCGTCTCCGTCGTCATCGTCATGAACACGATCCGGACCGCGGTGTACCACCGGCGCAAGGAGATCGAGGTCATGAAGCTCGTCGGCGCGACCGAGTGGTTCGTGCGCGGCCCGTTCGTGATCGAAGGGGTGATGACCGGTCTGATCGCGGCGGCCATCGCCCTGGCGCTCCTGGTCGTCGGTTACGAGCCGGTCGTCGTGCGGTTCAAGTCCGACGTCGGCTTCATCCCGCTCAGCTACGACCCCGCGTTCATCTCGAGCCTGGCCCGTGACCTGCTGCTGGCCGGCGCGCTCCTGGGCGCCCTGGGCAGCTACATCGGCGTCCGGCGGTACGTGAGGATCTAGTTTGCAGAAGAAGCTCGCGCTCGCCGCCTTCGTCGCCGCCGTCGCCTGGTTCCCGCAGTCGACGCAGACCGTGTCCGCCGTCTACTGCTACCCGGGCGACCCACCCGCCGTCTATCAGGCCTGTGTCGCCTACAACCAGGGGATCGGACAGCAGGTGAACAACCAGCGCCAGCTCGACGCGCTGCAGAGCCAGATCACGGACGCGGTGGGCCGGATCAACGCCCTCGACGCCATGATCGCGAACCTCGGCAGGCAGATCAGCGCCCAGAAGGCGCTCATCGCCCAGACGCAGGCCGCGATCGACGACCTCAACACGAAGATTCGGTTCGGTGAGGCTTCGCTGATCAACCTCCAGGCGCACGTCATCGTGCGCGACCAGCTGCTCAACGAACGGCTGCGCTACGTCGACTCACACGGCGCGGTCAACTACATCCAGCTCGTGCTGACGTCGAGCAGCATCAACCAGCTGCTGAACCGGCTCGTCGGTGCCCAGGAGGTGGCGCAATCGGACCACCGGCTGCTCACCGACCTGCAGCAGGAGCACCTGCAGGTCGTCATCGCCAACGCGGCGCTCGACCAGCAGCGCACGCAGGTTCAGGTTCTGCTGCAGCAGCAGCAGGCGACCGAGAAAGATCTCGAGTCGAACCTCGCCACCCAGAAGGCCGCCATCGCCCAGGAGGAGGCGCTGCAGGCGCAGCTGCAGGTCCAGTACGCGCAGGTCCAGGCCGAAAGGGCGGCGATCGATGCGCAGGTCGCCAAGCTCTACCTCACGTACGCGGCGGCGGCGGAGAAGGCAGGAGGCGGTACCGGCGTGTTCCAGTGGCCGGTTCCCGCGTGCGGGTACTCGTGCATCACGCAGGGCTTCGGCTGCTCCACGTTCTACCTCGAGGTCTACGACCCCGCGTGTCCGTGGCCGCACAAGATCCACACCGGCGTCGACATCGCTGGCCCTTACGGGACCCCGATCGTGGCCGCCGACACCGGCATCGCTTACCTGTACCCGGGAAGCATCGGCTACGGCAACCTGCTGGTGATCGTCCACGGTCACGGCTACTCGACGTACTACGGGCACACGGCCGGTTACGCGGCGGGCATGTACTCCGGCAAGCTCGTGGCGCGCGGCGACCTGGTCGCCTACGAGGGCTCGACCGGTTGGTCGACCGGCCCTCACCTTCACTTCGAGATCCGGCTTGACGGCGTCTACAAGGACCCGTGCATCTGGCTCGGTTGCTAGCCTGCTGACATGAGACTCAGCGCCGCCCTCCGGGGTGGCGCCCTCGTGCTGGCCCTCGCGATCGGGTTCGTCGGCGGCGCGTGGGTCGACCAGGCGTATCCGGAGTGGGTCCCCACCGTCGGTCATCGTTCCGTGTCGCGCGTCGACCTCACCGGGGTGCAGCAGGCGGCGCGGATCATCCAGGCCGACTATGTCGACGCGAGCGTCGATCCGAAGAAGCTGTCTGAGGGCACCGTGCAGGGAATGGTCGCGAGCCTCGGCGACCCGTACTCGCTGTACTTCAATCCCGACCAGTACAAGCGCCTGCAGGACAGCTACCAGGGCCGGTACACGGGCATCGGCATCTATCTGAGCTTCACGACGACGTATCCGTCGATCACGGGCACGGTGCCCGGTTCACCGGCTGCGCTGGCGGGGATCAAGGCAGGGGACCAGATCACCAAGGTGGGGGACAAGGACACGAAGGGCATCACGCCGGACCAGGCGACTGCGCTCATCCAGGGGCCGGAGGGGACCAAGGTCACGTTGACGATCATGCGCGGCGACCAGTCGCTCACCTTCACGATCACCCGGGCGCAGATCGAGGTGCCCACCGTGCGCTCGGCGATGGTCGGCGACCGCGTCCTCTACGTTCGGATCTACCAGTTCGGAGCTCAGACCTCCAGCGAGTTCGCCAGCGCGTTGACGAATGGCCTCCCCGGGTCGGTGGGCATGGTGCTGGACCTGCGCAGCGACCCGGGCGGGTTCATATCCGCGGCCGACGACGTGATCACCCAGTTCGTGACGAGCGGAGAGACGTTCGAGACGCGGGGTCGCGGGGGCACAGAGAAGCACACGGTCGGTTCGCGGCACGCGGCGCCGACGATCCCGCTGGTCGTGCTGGTCGACGCCAACAGCGCCTCGGCCGCCGAGATCGTGGCAGGCTCGCTGCAGGTGCACGGACGCGCGAAGCTCGTGGGGACGACGACGTTCGGCAAGGGTTCCGTGCAGGAGGACTTCGTCCTCAGCGACGGCTCGGACGTCCACCTGACGGTCGAGCGGTGGTACCTGCCCAACGGGGTGACGATCGACAAGAAGGGCCTGACGCCGGATTTGGCGGTCAAGCTGGCCGGCGCCGGCGACGCCTTCGACGTCTTGCAGCCGTCGCTGGGATACGCCAAGGACACGCAGCTGAACGCGGCTTTGAGCCTGCTTTCCGGCGGGTAGACTGGCACGCGCCGATCCGTGGGCGGTTAGCTCAGCTGGCTAGAGCGCCTCGCCTACACCGAGGAGG
>CBJLKR010000074.1:0-10163 GCA_966423695.1 uncultured bacterium
CGCAGCTCCGGCACCCAGTAGGGGTTGTCGAGGAACCGCGCATCGATCAGCAGCGCGGCGTCGGAGGGCGCGCCGTTCTTGTACGCGAAGGCAAGGCAGGTGACCAGGGGCCGCGCGCGGCCGCGAAGGTGCTCCGCCAGCTCCTTGCGCTGTCCCGCCTCGATGCGGTGATGCGCGCGCTCGTACGTCCCGCCGAGCCGGCCGTCCGCGTCGCCGTCGTGGACCAGCACGTACTTGATCCCGCGCCTGTCGGCCTCGCGCAGCAACTCGGCGCCGCCGCCCTCGACGCCGAGCACCATATCGGACTCGCGCAGGCCGTCCAGCTCGGAGACCCGCTCGTAGCCGGCGGCCTCGAACTCGCCGACGGCCGCCTCCATGCGCTCGCGACTGGACGCGCCGACGATGACCAGGGTCATGGGAGGTCGGCCGACCCTGACATCACGGTCACAGCGTTTCCTTCAAGCGCGCCGCCAACCGCTCCGGGATGCCGAGCCTCACGATCTCGTCGACCGGCGCCTCGCGGATCGCCTGCACGGAGCCGAAGTGTCGCAGGAGCGCGCGCTTGCGCGCCGGCCCGATGCCCTCCACCGAGTCGAGCGGCGACGTGAGTGCCTTGCGCGACCGAACCTTGCGGTGGTGGGTGATCGCGAAGCGATGCGCCTCGTCGCGCACGCGCTGGACGAGGAACATGCCCGGCGAGTTGCGCTCGAGCACGATGGGGTCGGAGCGGCCGGGCGCGAAGATCTCCTCCCGTTCCTTGGCCAGGGCGAACGTCGGGATGTCCGCGTAGCCGGCTGTCTCGAGCACCTCCAGCGCGGCGCTGAGCTGGCCGCGCCCGCCGTCGATGAGGACCAGGTCGGGCCGGCTGGTGAACGAGCGGTCGCCGACGGCGTCCGAGTCCTCTCGCCGCTGCGCCGACTCGAGCCTCTCGAGGCGCCGCCGCAGGATCTCCTGCAGCATCGCGAAGTCGTTCGGGCCCGGCGTGAACTTGATCCGGAAGTGGCGGTAGTGGTCGTTGCGCGGCCGCCCGTCCTCGAAGACGACCATCGAGCCGACGGCGGAGTCTCCCTGGATGTTCGAGATGTCGTAGCACTCGATGCGCTTCGGCGGGCTCTCGAGGTCCAGGGCCTCCGCCAGCGCGGCCAGCATCGGTTCGGTGCGGCTGCGGTCGTAGTCGGCCTGGATGCGAATCTGCTCGAGCTCCTGCTTCGCCGTCTCCGCCAGCTGCATGACCAGCGCGCGCTTGCGCCCGCGCCGCGGCACCTCGAGCTCGACGGGCCGGCCCCGCTTCTCGCTCAACCAGCCCGTGATGAGCTCGGGCTCGTCGACGTCGCCGGGAAGGATCACCGTGCGCGGCACGTGGGTCGCGCTCGAGTAGTACTGGAGCATGAATCCGCGCAGCAGCTCGGGCTCGGTGACATCGCCCGCGCCGTCCAGCGCGTGGCCGTCGTGGCCGACCATCTTGCCAAGGCGCACGTAAGCCACCTCGACGAACACCTCGCCGCCGCTGCGAGCGTAGGCGATTATGTCCTGGTCGTCGCGGCCGCGCGTGAGCACCTTCTGGCGGTCGGCGATGCGCTCGATCGACTGAAGCTGGTCGCGATAGCGGGCGGCGTTCTCGAAGTCGAGCCGCCCGGCCGCCGTCTCCATCCGGTCCTGCAGCTCGCGAACGAGGAGGTCCGACCGGCCTTCCATGAACAGCGCGACCTCGTTGATGCGCGCCCTGTAGTCCTCGGAGCTGATCCTGCCTTCGCACGGACCGGGGCATCGTTTGATGTGGAAGTCCAGGCACACCTTGTGCTGCCTGAATATCTCGTCGCTGCATGTGCGGAAGGGCAGCAGCTGGCGGATCGACTTGACGGTCGAGCGCAGCGACTGGGCCGACGTGTACGGCCCGAAGTACAGCGCACCGTCGTTCTGCACCCTGCGCGAGTAGTGGACGCGTGGGAACTCCTCGGGCACGGGCAGCTTGAGGTAGAGGTAGTTCTTGTCGTCCTTCAGGCGGATGTTGAAACGCGGGCGGTAGTTCTTGATCAGGCTGTTCTCGAGCACCAGCGCCTCGACCTCGTTGGCGGTGGTGATGAAGTCGAAGTCGGTCGCGCGCCGCACCAGCTCGGCGACGCGAGCCGTCTCGGCGTAGCCCGGCGTGAAGTACTGGCGCAGGCGATCGCGCAGGCGTAGCGCCTTGCCGACGTAGATCACCTGCGTCTTGCCGTCGCGGAACAGGTAGACGCCGGGCGTATCGGGGACGGCTTGGAGCCTGCGTTTGATCGCGTCCTCGAGCGTCGTGCTCACCGCTAGCGATTCTAGGAAGCCCTAAACTCCGCTCCGTGAGCACACCGCCCCACGAGGTCCCGCCGCCGCCGCAGCTCGGCGGCTCCGCCTACGCGTCGAACCCGACCAACAACCTGGCGGTCGTGAGCTTCGTGGCCGGGATCGCCTCGTTCTTCGCCCACGTGATCCCGGTCATCGGCGGGTTCACGGTGGCGGTCATCGCGATCGTCACGGGGTTCGTGGCTCGCGGTCAGATCAAGCGCACTCGTGAGCAGGGCATGTGGATGGCGAACGCCGGAATCATCATCGGCTTCGTCCACCTGGCCCTCGGGTTCGTCCTAGTTTTGATCATTCTTTTCCTGATCTTCGTCGTCGGCGTGACGCTCTTTGGCATCGCCGCGACCGGTGGGAGCCCGAGCCCCTCGCCCTAGAAGTGGATGCCTCTCATCAGGTAGGCCATCGTCGCCGCCTCGACTGAGATCTCCTCGCCGTCCGGCCCACCGTCCTGCCGGCCGTCCTTCGGCGTCGATTCCGGGAACAGGTGGTACGCGCCGGTCATCACGAACTGCAGCAGGCCGGGGCTGACGGTGTTCACCGTCTCGCCCAGCTTGCCGAGCCGGGTCGAGATCTCCGGTGTCCGGGTGAGGATCGCCGCCGCGACCATCTCGGCCGCCTCCTCAGGCGCGCTCGTCGGGAAGTTCCTGTAGATGCCGGTCGGCGCGATCATGGGCGTGCGCACGAGCGGCATGTGGATGTTGGTGACCGCGACGCCGTCGTCGATGACCTCCGGCGCGATGCACCGGCTCAACGCGGCCAGCGCCGACTTGGACGCGACGTAGGCGCCAAACCTGGGCGGGAAGGCCTGCACGCCGATGCTCGAGATGTTGATGATGTGGCCGCTGCGCCGCTTTCTCATCTCCGGCAGCACCGCGAGCAGCAGCTTCACGGCGCCGAAGTAGTTCAGCTGCATCGTTCGCTGGAAGTCGTGGAAGCGGTCGTACTCCGAATCGATCGAGCGCCGGATCGAGCGGCCAGCGTTGTTGATCAGGATGTCGACCCGGCCGTGGTCGGCGAGGACGCGGTGGATCATCGCGTCGCAAGCGTCGAGGTCCGAGAGGTCCGCAGGGTAGACGAACGCCTTCCCGCCCTCGCGGGCGATCTCTTCGCGGAGCGCCTCGAGCTTCTCCCTGGTGCGCGAGACGAGCAGGACCGTCGCGCCGTGCCTCGCAAGGTGCTGAGCCGTCGCGCGGCCGATGCCGCTCGACGCGCCGGTGACGAGCACAATGCGGTCGCGCAGGGCCGCCCGCAGATTGCGTTCGGTCGGCGCCTCGGGATCCATGTACCGCTCCCAGTAGTCCCAGACCTTCCACGCGTAGGTGTGCAGCGGCGGGCACGCCACGCCCGTGCCCTCGAGCGCGGCCTGGGCGCGGTCGGAGGTGAAGCGGGCGCGGCTCGTGGCAAAGCGCAGCGCCTCGGCGGGTATGTGGACGCCTTCCAGGAGGCGCCTGCGGAGGAGCTGCGCCACGTTCCAGTGCTCCAGCATCGAGGTCGCGTCCTTGGGCAGAATCGCCGCCGCGCGGCTGTCGACGCGGAGCGTGAACTGCGGCGCGTGCGCGGCCCGGCAGAACTCGTTCGTCACATCGCCGAGGCTGCGCGCCGCGGGATCTGTCAGGTGGAAGGTCGTGCCGTCGAGCCCGTCACGATGCGCGATCGCGTCGAGCGCGCGGGCGACGAAGTCGACCGGGACGACGTTCACCTGGCCGCCCTCGAAGCCGACGAGCGGCACCCACTCCGGGATGGCGTGGCGTAGACGCTGGATGAGTTTGAAGCCGTAGTAGGGGCCGTCGATCCGGTCGGCCTCGCCATTGATCGACGAGCCGACCACGAGCCCGGGCCGGTACACCCGAAACGGCACGCCGGCCTCGCGAACGATCTTCTCCGCCTCGAACTTGGTGCGGTAGTAGGGATGGTCGAGGTGCTGGCCCTCGTCGAACATGTCCTCGGTGAACTTGCCCTTCCACTTCGCGCCGGCGACGGCGATCGAGCTCATGTGGTGGATCCGAGCAGCGCCCGCCTGGCGTGCCAGGTCGACGACGTGACGCGTGCCGTCCACGTTGGCGCGCTGGTTGTCGGCCTCCGTCGCGGCGAGGTCGTAGACCGCGGCCAGGTGGAACACGTCGGCGGCGCGAAGCTGGGCTGACACACCCGCGTCGAGGCCCAACCCCGGCTCGGTGACGTCGCCTGCCACGGGCACGAGCCGGCCGGACGCGCCGATCGACTCGATGTAGGCGTCGAGGCGCTCTCGTGACGCGGGCCGGACCAGCACGTAGGTCGTGCCGTCGCGGCGTGCCAGCTCGCGCAGCAGGTGGCGGCCGATGAAACCGCTCCCACCTGTCACAAAGCGGGTCATCGCGGGAACTTTACGGCTACCATGCAGCGACCATGAGCGACAACACCCCGGCGTACCCGCCCCCGCCGCCGCCCAACGCGCCTCCGCCACCCGTTTACCAGCCGCCCCCGCCGCCGCAGTCGTTCCAGGCGCCGGTCGCGCCGGACTACGCGCAGCCGTACGCCCAGCAGGGTTACCAGTACCAGCCGCCCCAGCCGTACGGGATGAACCCGGCCGCGGTCGGGATCGGCGGCGCCGCCGGGCTGATCTCGCAGTTCAGCGGACGGGCCGCGTGGTCGTGTGGCATCGGCCTGGTGACGATCATCGCGCCGCTCGTGGCGCACTTCGTCTTCTACGTCCTGGCCCTGGTCGGCCTGCTCTACGGCGTGCAGGCGATCCGGCGCGGTCAGCTGATCGGCGGCATCGTCGGGATCGCTCTGAACATCGTCGGTGGCCTGCTCACGATCGTCATCCTGACCTCCAGCTAGCGCCGCGCGTCTTCCGCCGGCACCGCGACGAGAGGCAGGACGGCCGAGAACAACGCGACTGCGGCCGCCAGCCACAGGGCGGCGTCGAGCGACCACGCGATCACGGGCCCGGCCAGCGCCGAGCCGACCGGCGTGCCGAACCAGTTCACTGACATCGAGATCGCGAAAGCGCGGCCGAACCAGGCGGGATCCGTGCGCCTCTGGCGGAGCGTGAACATCGCGACGTCGAACGGACCGTTCGCGAAGCCGACGATCACCATCGTCGTGGCGACCAGCAGGACCGACGTCGCGAATGGGAGGAGCGCCATGCCAATGGCGCTCGCCACGATGGCGGCGACCATGATCCGCCGCTCTCGACCGAGGCTGTCGATGCGGCCCGTCAGCAGCGCCGAGACGACGCCGGCCCCGCCCATTGCGCCCCAGAGCAGGCCCACGCTTGTCGCCCCGCCATGCAGCTTGCTCAACACGAGCACAGGGATCGCGATGTTGAGCACGCCCCAGCTCAGGTTGAACGTGCTCAGGGTCACGGCCAGGCCCCGCAGCGACGCGTTGCGCATGACGTAGACGAGGCCTTGCCAGGCCTCGACCAGCACGGACGGCCTGCCGGCCTGCTCCTCGCGCGACATCGGATCGTGCACGCGCGCCATGAGCACCGCCGCCGCCACGTAGCCGATGCCCGTCGTCGCCAGCGCCCACTCGGGGCCGGCCAAGCCGACGATCACCCCCGCCAGCGGCGCGCCGAGGAGCGAGGCGATGACGTGGCCGCTGCTGTCGAGCGCGTTCGCCCGCTCCCAGAGATGCCGAGGCGCGAGGATCGGGAACAGCGTGCGCGCGCCGCTGTTGCTCAGCGGAAACGTGAGCGACGATGCGAACACGATCGCGAGGAGGAGCGGCGCCGGCAGCTAGTGGCGCCAAGAGAGCACGGAGATGAGCAATCCCGTGGGGGCGCCGATAAGGAAGTCGGCGACGACGAGCCGCACGCGTCCGTACCGGTCGAGCAGAGCACCGGCGAGCGGCGATACGAGTAGTCCCGGCGTGACCGCGAAGAACGCCGTAAGACCCGCTAGCTGCGGTGATTGGTACCTGGCGAGGACGAACAGGATCGTCGCGATGGCAGCCATCTGGCCGCTCACCCGGCTGATGACCAGGCTGGCGTACAGCAGGGCAAAGCCGGGCGCGCGCATGAGGCCGGCGTAGCCGGTCGCCTGGTCAGTCACGTTCATCCCGCGCCGGGATGACGAGCAGGGCGCACCCGGCCGCCAGGGCTGTGAACGCCACCGCGAACCAGAGCGTGGCGTTGAGCGACCAGGCGATCAAAGGACCGGCAATCGCCGCCCCGACCGGCCCCCCGATCATGTTCAGCGACACGGAGATGGCAAAGACCCGGCCGAATCGCGCCGGGTCGGAGCGCCGCTGCCGCAGCGTCAGGAACGCGAGATCGAAAGGCGTCTCGACCAGCGCAATGCCGATCAGGGCGGCGGCGACGACCACGACCGACCTCGCGAAGGGCATCACCGCCATGACCCCCGCCATGGCCAGGATCGCTCCCGCCATCAATTGCCTTTCCCGGCCTTCCGTGCGGATGCGGCCGACGAAGAGCATCGACGCCAGCCCCGCGACACCGACCAGGCCCCACACATACCCGACGGCGGCCGGACCCTCGTGCAGAGGACCGAGCACGAGCACCGGAACGGCGAGCACAAGACATCCCCATCCGACGCTGAACGCGAAGAAGGTCACCGCCAGGCCGACGAGCGTTCGGTTCCGGAGCACGTAGAGCAGTCCCGACCACGCCTCGGCCAGCACAGCACCGCCCTGCGGCTGAAAGCCACCGTCGCGCACCGTGAACATCGCCACGCCCGCGAGGGTGAAGAGCAGCGCGGAGGCGCCGAGGGCCGCCTCGCCGCCGGCCAGCCCGACGAGCACCCCGGCGAGCGGCGCTCCGACTATGCCCGAGAACATATCGCTGCTGGTGTCGAGGGCGTTGGCCCGCTCCCACAGGTGAGCGGGGACGAGGCTGGGCACAAGTGACCTCGCGCCTCCGATGCCGAGCGGGCCCGTCAGCGACGCAAGCGCGCAGATGAGCAGCAGAAGCGCCGGCGGCAGCCCGTGCCCGATCGACAAGGCGGCCATCGCGGCGAGCATCATGGCCGCCACGAGGTAGTCGACGGTCACTAGACGCGCCCGGCCGTACCGGTCGAGGAGCGCGCCCGCGAGCGGAGAGAGCAGAAGCCCTGGGAAGGTGAAGAGAAAGACGGCCGCTCCCGCGAGCTGCGGCGAGTGATAGCGCGAGAGCACGAAGAGGACGAGGCCCAGCGCGACCATCCGTCCGGCGAGCCGCCCCAGGAACAGGCTTCCGACCAGGCGCGGGAATCCGGCGACGCGAAGCAGGGCGGCGTAGCCGGGCGCGGCCGCGGGGGCGTCGTTCGCGGTCAGCCTACGGCGACTCTGGGCCGGCGAGCCTTCGCCGCGCCGTTCGAACGCTCCGCTTTCCTGGCGCGCGCGAGTGGCTCACGCAGGTACTGACCGGTCGACGACTTCGGCTTCGTGGTCAGCTGCTCTGGCGTGCCCTGGGCGATGACGAACCCTCCGTTTTCGCCGCCCTCGGGGCCGAGGTCGACGATCCAGTCGGCGGTCTTCAGCACGTCGAGGTTGTGCTCGATGACCACCACGGTGTTGCCGTGATCCACGAGCCGGTGCAGCACGGCGAGGAGGCGCTCGACGTCGGCGTAGTGCAGGCCGGTCGTGGGCTCGTCGAGGAGATACAGGGTCCGGCCCGTATCGCGGCGCGAGAGCTCGGCCGACAGCTTGACGCGCTGGGCCTCACCGCCGGACAGCTGCGTCGCGGGCTGGCCGAGCCTGATGTAGCCGAGGCCGACGTCGTGCAGCGTGCGCAGCTTCGTCTTGATCGCGGGCACGTTCTCGAACACGTCGAGCGCCTCGTCGACGGTCATCTCGAGCACGTCCGAGATCGAATGCCCGCGGAACTTGACCTCCTGCACCTCGCGCGAGTAGCGCGTGCCGTGGCAGACCTCGCACGGAACGTAGACGTCGGGTAGGAACTGCATCTCGATCTGGATGATGCCGTCGCCCTGGCAGGCCTCGCACCGGCCACCCTTGACGTTGAAGCTGAACCGTCCGGCCTTGTACCCGCGCATCTTCGCCTCGGGCAGGCTGGCGAACAGGTCGCGGATGTACGTGAACATGCCGGTGTAGGTCGCCGGGTTGCTGCGCGGCGTGCGGCCGATCGGTGACTGGTCGATGTCGATCGCCTTGTCGAGGTTCTCGAGCCCCTCGACCGCGCGGTGCGGTCCCGGCCGGTCCTTCGCCCGGTAGAAGTGCTGAGCGACCTTGCGGCTGAGGATGTCTGTCACCAGCGACGACTTGCCGGAGCCGCTGACCCCCGACACGGCGACGAACGTGCCCAGCGGGAATGCGACGTCGACATCCTTCAGGTTGTTGGCGGCGGCGCCTCGGATCACGAGCTGCTTGCCGTTGCCTTTTCTCCTATGCGCGGGCACGGGGATCATCCTGTCGCCGCGCAGGTAAGCCGCCGTCAGCGAATGCGGGTCGCGCAGCACCTTCTCCACCGGCCCGGCGGCGACGATCTCGCCCCCGTGCTCGCCCGCGGCCGGTCCGATGTCGACCATGTAGTCGGCGGACCGGATCGGCTCTTCGTCGTGCGCGACGACGATCAGCGTGTTGCCGAGGTCACGAAGGCTGACGAGCGTGTTGATCAGGCGCCGGTTGTCGCGCTGGTGGAGGCCGATGGACGGCTCGTCGAGGATGTACAGGACTCCCATCAGCTTGGAGCCGATCTGCGTCGCGAGCCGGATGCGCTGCGACTCGCCGCCGCTCAAGGTGTTCGCGCCGCGTTCGATGGTGAGGTAGTCGAGGCCGACGTCGATCATGAACTGGAGGCGTTCCCGGATCTCCTTGAGGATCCCGCGCGCGATCAGCTGCTCGCGCTCGGTCATCTCGAGCTTGTCGAGAAACGCGATGGCCTTGCTCACGGAAAGCCTGCACACCTCGGCGATGTTGTGCGCGCTGACCGTGACCGCGAGCGATTCCGGCTTCAGCCGCGTGCCCTTGCAGGTCGGGCACGGCTTGTCCGACATGTAGCGCTCCAGCTCGGCCTTCAGGTACTCGGACTGCGTCTCTTCGTAGCGCCGCTGCAGGTTCGCGACGACGCCCTCGAACGGAGCCTCGTACCAGCGCGAGTGGCCGTACTGGTTCTTGTAGCCGAAGCGGATCTTCTTGTCGCCCGTGCCGTTGAGGAGGAGGTTCTGCTGCTGCTTGGTCAGCTTCGACCACGGCTTGTCCATGTCGATGCCGAAGTACTTGCTGACCGACTCGAGCAGCTCCGGGTAGAAGAACTGGGAGCGGCTCCAGGCCGCGATCGCCCCCTCGCGGAGGGTGAGCGACGGATCCGGGACGATCAGGTCTCCGTCGACGACGAGCTGGAAGCCCAGTCCGGTGCACACGGGACAAGCGCCGTGCGGGTTGTTGAAAGAGAAGTTGCGCGGCTCCGGCTCGGGGACGCTCGTACCGTCGTACGGACACGCGTAGTCCTGCGACATCTGGATCTCATCGCCGCCGTCGACGGGCGCGATGATCACCGCGCCACCTCCGAGCCGAGCGGCGGTCTCCACCGAGTCGACCAGGCGCGTGCGCTGCTCCGGCCCGACCTGGATGCGGTCCACGACCACCTGCACGTCGTGCTTCTTGTTCTTGTCCATGGGGATCGGTTCGCCGATCTCGTACAGGCTGCCGTCCACCCTGACGCGGACGAAACCCGACTTGCGCACGTCCTCGATGAGCGAGCGGTACTCGCCTTTGCGGCCTTTCACCACCGGGCCGAGGACCATGATCCGCGTTCCCTGCGGCAGCTTCTCGACCTGGTCGGCCATCTGCTCGACGGTCTGGCGGCGCACCTCCCGGCCGCACACCGGGCAGTGCGGGTGGCCGACGCGCGCGTACAGCAGGCGGAGGTAGTCGTAGACCTCCGTCAC
>CBJLKR010000075.1:0-10116 GCA_966423695.1 uncultured bacterium
GGCAGCGGGCGCATCATGGCCCTGGAACGGCGACGCAGGGGCGACCGGTGGCGCCTCGTACGCGGGCGCCTGGTAGGCCATGGTGGGCTGCATCTCCGGCGGCGCCATCTGCGTGGCTCCGGGGATCGTCTCCTCAGGTGGCCTCTGGCCGCGGCCCCGAGGCGTCAAGGTGCGCTGCCTGGCGGCGCGGACCTTGTGCTCGATCTGGGAGCGCCGCGCCGAGTACATGGAGCGCTTCTCGACCGACTTGCGGCGGAGGACGAAGAACACGGCGACGATGCCGACCAGCGCGACGAAAGGCCCGGCCAGAAGGTAGGGCATAGGCGTGAGATTATCCGGGATTGCGCCGTCGATAGAATCGCGGAAGTGTCACTTTATGACCGCGTTCAAAAGGAGATGGTGGACGCTCGCGTCAGGCGTGACGAGGTCGCCCTGAGCACGCTGTCGCTGTTGAAGAGCGAGCTCGTCCGGGCGAGCAAGGAGGGTGGCTCGGGAGGCAGCATCGACGACGGCCTCGTCGTCCGCGTCGCGCGCAAAGAAGTGAAGCGACGCGAGGAGGCGATCGAGGTCTATCGCAAGGCGGGACGCGAGGAGTCGGCACGTCGTGAGGAAGCGGAGATGAAGATCCTGCGCGGCTATCTGCCCGCGACCATGAGCGAGCAACAGATCGAGGAAGAGGTGCGCGCGGTCATCGACGAGGTCAAGCCGGATGGGCCGAAGGGCTTCGGTCTCGTGATGAAAGCTGCGACCGCGCGCCTTGCGGGCCGCGCGGATGGCAACGACATCGCGAAGGTGACGCGCAGGCTGCTTGGCTCGTAACGCCACCTCTCCCAGACCGAAGAACTGGAACGTCCCGAAATCTCCGCGTGGCGCGCGCAAACGTGCGCTGCTCAGCGTCGAGCTCTTGCGCGACCTCTACCAGGCGGAGACCGAGCTCACACACGAGAACCCGTTCCAGCTGCTCATAGCGACGATCCTCTCCGCGCAGACCACCGACCGCTCCGTCAACCTCGTGACGCCCGAGCTGTTCCGCCGCTATCCGGCGGCGCAGGAGCTGGCGGGGGCCAACCCCGCCGACGTCGAGAAGCTCATCAAGCCGACCGGGTTCTTCCGGCTGAAGACCAGGCGCATCATCGCCGCGAGCCGCGCCCTGGTCGAGCTGTTCGGAGGCGAGGTGCCGAAAACGATGGGGGACATGATCAAGATCCCGGGCATCGGCCGGAAGACCGCGAACGTCATCCTCGGCGCCGGGTTCGACGAGCCCGGGTTCGCCGTCGACACGCACGTCATCCGGCTCACCAATCGCCTCGGCTTCGTCGCGACACGCGACCCCGTGAAGATCGAGGCTCAGGTCTGCGCGATGGTGCCCCGCGAGGAGTGGACCGCCCTGTCCCTCCGCCTGATCCTGCACGGCCGGCGTGTTTGCGACGCCCGCCGCCCCCGGTGCGGGGAATGCGTCCTCAACGACTTCTGCCCCTCGTCGCTCCTGCGCCCGGGCAGGCGGCTGCGCAAGGGGCGGCCGATCGGCGAGGCGCCGAACTCGGACATCAAGGTGGTCGGCTAGGCCCTCCGCAGACACGAACAAACGTTCTATGATCCCGGGATGGCCGCGGTCGAACCCAGGCGCACCGGCGTCGAGTTCGTGGAGGTCGAGTGCAAGTCGGCGCTGAACCCGGTCAGAAACATGGGCTTCAGCTGGTCGCTCAACCCTTACACGGGCTGCGAGCACCGCTGCTCGTTCTGCTACGTGCGCGCCTTCGAGCTCCGCGCCGACCGCCCGTCCGACGACCGCTACGGGCGGACCGTGCGCGTGAAGGTCAACGTCGCCTCGGTCCTGCGGGCGGAGCTGGCGCGAAAGTCATGGCGCAAGGAGACTGTCGTCATCGGCGCCGCGACCGACCCCTACCAGCCCGCGGAGGGGCGCTTCAGGCTGACGCGTTCGTGCCTCGAGGTCATGCGCGACTTCGCCAATCCCGCGGCGATGATCACGCGCGGACCGATGGTCGTCCGCGACGTCGACGTACTGAGCGAGCTCGCGCGCCGCGCCGAGCTGCACATCACGTTCAGCATCCCGACGCTTGACGACGACGTCTGGCGCAAGACGGAGCCTGGGACCGCCCACCCGCGACAGCGCCTGCGCGCGATCGAGAAGCTCGTGAACGCGGGCATCGACGTCGGGGTCGGCATGGCGCCCATCCTGCCGGGCATCTCGGACCGGCCGGAGCAGCTCGAGGCCGTGGTCAAGGCCGCGCGCGAGGCCGGCGCGACGGGTCTGTGGGCCGGGATGCTCCACCTCAAGGACGGCACCCGCGAGCACTTCATGGCGGTCCTCGCCAGGCACTGGCCGGACCAGCTGCCGCGTTACGAGCGCGCGTACCGCGACCGGGCCTATCTGCCGCAAGCCTTCGGCGCGAAGACGATGCATGAGGTGGCGCGGCTGCGCTCGAGGCACGGTGTGTCCGACCGCCGGCGGGTCATCCTCAAGCCGCCGCCCGAGCCCGAGCAGCTGATGCTGCTCAACTAGTGGCCCGACCGTCGACCGCCACTGCGTCTTCGCCGGCCTCATCGGCAGGGCGCCAGGCGGCGCTGAAGCCTCCGTCGACTCCTGCGCGCGCTCAGTCACGCATCCACGTGATGCGCTCCCTCGCGTGCTCGCCGTCTCCTTGGCTCCGGCCGCCGATGCCGCGACTACGCGGCGGGCGTCGGCGGCGGGCCACTAGGATTGCAGTCGCATGCGCAGTCCGATCGACGTCCTCAAAGGTCGCGTCGGCGGCTTCACGAAGATGGAGATCGCGCGCCGCACCGTGCCCTGCTACAAGCACGTCATCGAGAAGGACGGCGAACGGCTTGCCGTGTGCCTGCTCGTCGATTCGGGAAAGCTCTATCGCTTTCCCTTCGAGGACCGCAAGGGGATCCGCGGGCTGACCGTGAAGGCAAAATTCCTGCGCGGCGAGATGGAGCATCTCCGCCTGCGCGAGTTCCAGCCGGGACTGTGTCGCTATGTCGAAAGAGCAGACCAGGCCGTCTGAGTCGCTCGTCCAGGAGCTGCTGACCGAGCGGCGTGAGCTGAAGGTCGCGGTCGAACGCCTCAAGCTCGAGCTGGCCGACGCGCAGGCGTCCGGCGGCGGCGGCCCCGACCCGAGGGTCAAGGAGATGCAGGAAGAGATGGAGCGGCTTCGCTATCAGCTGGCTTCGGCGAGGGCGGACGCGAACAACCTGCGGGACGAGCGGGACGCGCTGCGCCAGGGCATCGAGCGCGCGCTCGATCAGCTCGCGGCGGACGACGAAGGCCCCGAATAAAGAAAAAGCCCCGCCGCGGGCGGGGCTTTGCGAAACGCTGGGACTACTTGACGGCGTTCGCCAGCTGCTCGACGTACGAGTTCAGGAAGCCGCCGATGCCGGGCGCCGGGATGCGCTCGCCGTTGCCCTGGAGCGCCTTGACGAGGAAATAGATCCAGAAGACGAATCCGATCAGAGGCAGGAGCCAGAACGTGACGAGGTTCACGAATGGGATGAAGCCCAGGACGATGTTGAGGATCGTGAGGCCGCCGAAGATGATGATCGAGTTGGCGGAATTCCACTTCACGTCCGGGTCGTCTTTGCCGACGAAAAGGAAGATCAGGCCGCCGATCCAGGTCAGCACGTAGGCGAGGATGGTGTAGGTCTTCCTGTTGGAGCTGACCGAGCTGCTGGGTGCGGCGCCCATGGGCGCGGGCTGGCTCGGTGGCGGCGGGGGCATCTGGGCCATATAAGAAATCTCCTCCTGTTGGCTGGCTGTTGCGGGCCAGATTATCGACGGAATGCCCCCAAAACGCTATAGCTGTCGCGTATTGGAGTCGAACATGACTCTGTTAGGCTCGGGCGACGATGGAGGAGGGTAAACCCCAGGTGCCCGGTTGGGCGCCGCAATCCCAAAACAGCGAGCCGCCGGCCGCCCCTCGGCCCGCGTCGCCAGGTCCTGAACCAGGCGCGTACGCAGGCGACTACGCGGCCACCATGCGCCTCATCCCGGTGCCTCCACCCAGCGCGCCGCCGCCCCCCGTGGCCGCCATAACCACCCCGCCGCAGGTGCCGGGCGAGCGCTACATCGGCAAGTACCGGGTCAAAGGCGAGCTCGGACGCGGCGGCATGGGCGCTGTCTACCTGGCCGAGCAGCCCGGCCTGGGCCGCGAGGTCGCCATCAAGGAGCTCATCCAGTCGGCCGACCCGGTCGCGCTGAAACGCTTCCTCCAGGAGGCGCAGGTGATGGCGCGGACGAGCCATCCGAACCTGGTGCAGGTCCACGATATGGAGCTCCAGGGCAACGTCAACTACCTCGTCATGGAGCTGATCCGCGGCCGCTCGCTGCGGGACTGGATGAACCAGGCGCAGATCCCCCCGCCGCAGGTCTTCGCCGTCATGCATGGCGTGCTGCAGGCGCTGGACTATGCGCATCGCCAGCACATCGTCCACCGCGATATGAAGCCCGAGAACGTGCTCATCTCCGACGAGGGGATGGTCAAGGTCGCGGACTTCGGCATCGCGCGGCTCACCGACGACAGCGGGGTGGGTGGGACGGCGACCAAGACCGGCACCACGGTGGGCACGCCGCAGTACATGTCGCCGGAGCAGGTCGCGTCGAGCAAGGTCGACGGCCGCAGCGACCTGTACTCGGCCGGGATCATGTTCTACGAGCTCGTCGCGGGCCAGCCGCCGTTCACCGCCTCCGAGGCGGACGGCCCGTTCACGCTGATGGCCAAGCACGTGCAGGCGCCACCGAAGCCGCCTTCGGTGTTCCGGCCGGGCCTGAACCCGCAGCTCGAGCAATTGATCCTGAAGGCGCTTTCGAAGCGACCGGAAGAACGGTTCCAGACCGGCCATGAGTTCGACGAGGCGATGTCGCGGGTGGCCGACCAGATGTGCCCCGGCTGGCAGCGCAGCCTCGAACCGGGCGCGGACCTGTCGCGCATGGTGCCGGCCGCGGCCGGGCCGGCCGTCATGCCCGCGACCCCGATCGTGATCGCCATCTCCGGCCCCGGAACGGCGATCCAGCACCCGCACGTGGTCTACAACCCGACGCCGCCGGTGAAACCGGCCGCCAAGAAGTCGGTGGGCTGCGTCAGCGTTCTCGGAGTGCTCGCGGCGGTGGCCGCCGTGGCCGCGTCGCTGGGAGCAGGGCTGGTCCGCTAGTTCGGCGAGTGCGGCTGGCGCGCGAGCAGTTCCTGCGCCTCGTCGCCGACCAGCAGGTCCGTGGAGCCGCTGTCGGCGGCCGCGATGACGGTCTGCTGCGTGTACTGCGAGGTGTACGTCTGGTGCGCCTGCGTCGCCATCGCCGTCGGGAACGGGACCCACGGCGAGTCGGGTGACTGGCGGATCGCGGTCACCTGGTAGATGCGGAACGTCTCCGCGGACTTGCCCTTGAGCTGCACGCCCGGGACCATGTCGACCGCGATGTAGTCGCGGCACATCTCGTACGTCTCCTGGCCGATCAAGACCTCGAACGCGGGGGCGTGCGCGCAGAACCGCGCCGCGGTGTTGACCGTGTCGCCGAGCGCGGTGTACTGCAGGCGGCTGCGCGAGCCCATGTTGCCGACCACCGCGGGACCGGTGTTGATGCCGATGCCCCAGCGGATCGGCGGCAGGCCCTTGGCCAGCAGACTTTGCTGCAGCTCGGGCGCGCGGTTGATGCAGTCGTAGGCGCAGCGGACGGCGAGGAGGGCGTGATTCTCCTGGAATCGCGGAGCGTTCCAGAAGGCCATGATCTCGTCGCCGACGTACTTGTCGACGGTGCCGTCCCAGGTGAAGATGATGCCGCTCAGGTGGTCGAGGTACATCTGGACCACCTCGGTCACGTCGCTTGCGGCCATCGACTCCGACATCGACGTGAACCCGCGGATGTCGACAAACAGCAGCGTGATGTCGCGTCGCTCGCCGCCGCGGAGGATGTCCTCGGCGCCGCCGCGCGTCTTGGCCAGCTCGTTCACGATCTCGGGCTTCAGGTAGTGCCCGAAGAGGTTTGTCACCTTGCGCTTCTCGCGGTCCTCGTAGAGGAACCGGTAAGCGGTGACGCCGGAATAGGTCAGGGCGATCGCCAGCCAGGGATGGAACAGGTCCGGCACCCAGTTCTGGAACGTCGACAGGGCCGACATGCCGAACGTGAAGAGCACCAGCGCGATCACGGTGCCGACCAGGCCCCACAGCACAGTCACCCGCGCGACGCCGACCGCGGTGGCGAGGCCGAGGATGAGGATGATCAGGAGCAGCACCCAGGGCGGCTCGGAGACGAGGAAGCGCGAGGGGTTGGGCGGCAGCGCGACCGCGTTGAGAAGCATCTGGACGACGTTGGCGTGGATCTCGACGCCGGCCATGGGAAGGGTCTGGTTCAGCCCCGCGCTCGTGGTGACGAGGTCCGCGTCGTTGACGCCAGTGAGGTCGTAAGCGCCGACCAGGACGATCTTGTCCTTGAAGAAGTCGGGCGAAACGCTGCCGTCGAGCACGGTGCTCAGGCTCACGTAGTGGTGGTAGTCGTCGAAGTTGCCGGGCGGCCCGGAGAAGTTGATCAGGACCGAGCCCGAGCTGTCGACCGAAGTCGACCAGGCGCTGCCGAACGTTGCTCTGCCGCCGGCGACCGAGATGTCGGGCGCCGTCTTGAAATCGGCACCGAACTGGCCGAGGCGGTAGGCCGCCATCCCGAACGAGTCGATGAACGGGGTGCTGCACGTGTGCTTCGCGTAGCACAGCGGCTGCACTGCGAGCGGCATGCGGCGGACGACGCCGTCGCGGTCGAGGACGAGGTCGGGCGAGGCGAGGACGACGTTCGGCAGCGGCTGCGCGCATTCACCGGCGATGGGCCCGTCGGCATCGGCGCACCTGAACGCGCGGATGGGGATCTCGTCGACGACTCCGCCCTGGACCGGGATGCCGCTTCCGGTGTTCAGGCGTGCCGCGCCGTAGGCGAGCACGACCGGAACTTTCGTGGCCGCCAGCGCATCGTGGAAGGTGCGGTCGGCGGCCTCGGTGCTTGGGTCCGGGAACGCGATGTCGAAGGCCACCGCCGCGGCGCCGTCGCTTTCGAACCGCCGCAGGGCTTGCGCGTAGACGTCCCGCGTCAAGGGGTAGTGGTGGAGCGTCTGCATGCTTGCGTCGTCGATGCCGACGATGACGACCGAGTCCTGCGGCTTACCGGGGTCGTACTTGGCCGCGAACCGATCCTCCGGGTGGACCGCGATGTTGACGTAGCACCCGTCGGACGTGGCGTCGCAGGTGAGCTGCTGGGTGTAGAGCCAGAACATGCCGGCGGTCAGGAAGAGGGACAGCAGGACGGCGACCGCGGTGCGGTACGTGTACCAGTAGCGGATGTAGCGGCCCAACTGTGCACGGGATCATATGCGCCGTGACAGTGCTTTGCGGCATCGCCGGCTGGGCCGACAAGTCGTTGATCGACTCCCGGCTGTTCTACCCGTTGGCGGTGAAGACGTCGGCCGAGCAGCTGCGCTTCTATGCCACCCAGTTCCCGCTGGTCGAGGTCGACTCGACGTACTACGGCATCCCGAAGCCCGAGTCGGTGGAGAGCTGGGCCGCCCAGACGCCTGCGGGGTTCATGTTCGACGTCAAGTCGTTCGCGCTGTTCACGAACCACCCGACCCGCCCGCTGAACCTCCCGCCCGACCTGCGCGCCGGGCTGCCGGCGGCTTTGCGCGAGAAGCGGACGCTGTACGTCGAGCAGCTTCCGGACGATGTGGTCGACGACGCCTGGGATCGGTTCCGCGCCGCGCTCCAGCCGCTGCGCGCCGCCGGCAAGCTGGGAGCGGTCTTCTTCCAGTTTCCGCCGTGGTTCCTGCCGTCGTCACGTTCGCTCGCGTACGTGGAGCAGGTCCAGGAGCGGATGCACGGGTTCGACGTCGCGGTCGAGTTCCGTAAGCCGGAGTGGCTCGACGCGCGACACCGCGAGGGCACGCTCGCATTCCTGCGCAGCCGCGATATACCGTACGTGGCGGTCGACGTCCCGCCGGGCCACGCGACGAGCATGCCGGCCGAGCATGAGGTCACCTCGGCCAAGCTGGCGGTCGTGCGCTTCCACGGCCGCAACCACGAGACCTGGGACCTGCGCGGCGTGCCGCCGAACGTTCGGTTCCGCTGGGACTACACGGAGGCGGAGCTCGGGGAGTGGGTACCGCGCATCAAGGAGATGGAGCGCTCGGCCGGACGCGTGCACGCCCTGATGAACAACAACTACTCGAACTACTCGGTGAAGAACGCGCAGCAGCTGGAGAGGCTGCTCGCGACCTGGCAGGCCTAGACCTTCACCTTCGATCAAATCGCGAGCGTGCGTGCCCGAGCACCACGCGTCTTGGTCAAATCGTATGGGGAGGACGCTTGAGCGATAGTCCTAATCTTGGTGCCGGCATGGGCGAGGTCCTCCTGGAGCTCTTCGGGCACAAGACTTGGGCGACGCTCGAGCTGCTCGAGCTGTGCGCCCGGCAGCCCGACGACGTGCTCGATGCCACCACGCCGGGCACGTACGGCACGATCCGCGACACCCTCCACCACCTGGTCCGCGCGGAGGAGAGCTATTTCGCCCGGGTCACCGGCCAGCGGTTCTTCAAGCCGCTCGAGCGCGACCGGCACGTCCGGCTCGACGAGCTGACCGCCCGGATCAAGCGCCTTGGCCCCGAGTGGGAGGCGCTGGCCATGGACCCGTCCGCGGCCGCTCGCGTCGTGACGACCGACGACGGCTGGCGCCTGAAGGCGTCGCTGATCATGGCGCAGGCAGTCCACCACGCCGACGACCACAGGACGCACGTGCTTTCGATCCTTGGGGCCCGCGGGGTCGAACTCCCGGACCTCGACGTCTGGGCGTACGGGGACGCCAACAGCAAGGTCGAGCATCTATGAAGACCGCCATCTTCCAGGGCGTACGCGAGGTCGAGGTCGTCGACGTGCCGAAGCCCTCCATCGCCGACTCGCACGAGGCGCTCGTGAGAATCACCCTCGGCGCGGTATGCGGCTCCGACCTGCACATCTACCACGGCAACATCCCGTTCTCGGCCGGGGAACCGCTGGGGCACGAGTTCGTCGGCGTGGTCGAAGAGGTGGGGGCCGACGTCAACCGGTTCAAGCCCGGCGACCGGGTCGTGTCCGCCTTCTACACGTCTTGCGGATTCTGCGCCTTGTGCCGCAAGGGCTGGTTCAGCCAGTGCGAGCACAAGCGGACGTTTGGCTTCGGCGCGGTCTACGGGGGCGGCCTCGGTGGCGCGCAGGCCGAGTTCGTGACCGTCCCGTTGGCCGATCACACGATGGAACCGATCCCGGACGGGATCACCGACGAGCAGGCGATCTTCGTGGGAGACATCCTCTCGACCGGCTTTTTCGGCGCCAAGCGCGCCGAGATCGAGCCTGGCGACAACGTGGCCGTGATCGGCGCCGGGCCGGTCGGCCTGATGGCGCTGATGTGCGCCCAGCTGTTCGGCCCCGCGAAGGTGTTCGTCGTCGACATGGTGGAGGAGAGGCTCGCGATCGCAAGTGAGCTCGGTGGCATCCCGGTCGACGCGACCAAGGTCAACCCGATCGAGGCGATCGAACGCGAGACGGGCGGCCTTGGCGCCGACTCGAGCATTGAGTGCGTCGGGGCCATGCCGGCCGTGGATACGGCGATTCGCTGCGTGCGGGGAGGCGGCACGATCTCGATGGTCGGCGTGCCGAGCCAGTACGTCGGCGACTTTCCCTTTTACCCGATGTGGGAGAAATCGCTCACCTTCCGGTCCGGCGTTTGCAACGTGCGGGAGCACATGCGGCCGCTGCTCCAGCTGATCGCGGCGGGCCGCCTACATCCGGAGAAGATCATCAGTCACCGCATGAAGCTAGACCAGGCCGCGGAGGCCTACCGGATGTTTGACGCGCGCGCGGCGACGAAGATCGTGCTCACGCCCTAGCGAGGGAATCCAGAGCCAGGAGATAGCCCCTCGCCCGCTCGGCCAGGGGGTATCGGTTCTCGAGCTCGTGGAAGCCGGGGCCGTGGTCGCTGTGGACGAGGTGCGCGAGCTCGTGCATCAGCAGATAGTCCAGCACCCAGTCCGGCAGCGACGCCGCCCGGGTCGGGAGCCGGATCGCGCACTGGGTGGACGTGCAGCTTCCCCC
>CBJLKR010000076.1:0-10058 GCA_966423695.1 uncultured bacterium
CGACTATGCCGGCACGCAGGCGTGCAAGGCGCTGCGGGAAGAGGGCATCGAGACCGTGCTGGTCAACTCGAACCCGGCGACGATCATGACCGACGAGGACATCGCCGATCGCGTCTACCTGGAACCACTGACGGTGGAGGCGGTGGAGAAGGTGATCGAGCGCGAGCGGCCCGACGCGCTGCTGCCGACACTCGGCGGCCAGACCGGCCTGAACCTGGCGACCGACCTGGCCAAGGCCGGCGTGCTCGAGCGCCATAGCGTCCGGCTGCTCGGCGCGAGCATCGAAACGATCCGCAAAGCCGAAGACCGGCAGGCGTTCAAGGAGATGCTCGAGGAGATCGGTGAGCCCGTCCCCGTCTCGCGCGTGTGCGAGTCGCTCGAAGACGTGAAGGACTTCGCTGCCGAAACGGGACTGCCGCTCGTGATCCGGCCCGCGTACACGCTCGGCGGCACGGGCGGCGGCTTCGTCACCACGGACGCCGACCTCGAGCGCGTCGCGGCGCGCGGACTGGCCGCGTCGCCCATCCACCAGGTGCTCGTCGAGCGCTCGCTGTGGGGCTGGAAGGAGCTCGAGTACGAGGTCATGCGCGACGGCGCCGATACGTGCATCACGGTCTGCAACATGGAGAACCTCGACCCGATGGGCGTGCACACGGGCGACTCGATAGTGGTCGCGCCGTCGCAGACGCTGTCCGACCGCGATCACCAGATGCTGCGCTCGTCGGCGATTCGCATCATCCGCGCTCTCGGCATCGAGGGCGGGTGCAACGTCCAGTTCGCGCTGGATCCGAAGAGCTCGCAGTACTACGTGATCGAGGTCAACCCGCGGGTCAGCCGCTCGTCGGCGCTGGCGTCGAAGGCCACGGGCTATCCCATCGCGCGCGTGGCCGCGAAGGTCGCCGTCGGCCGGCGCCTGGAGGAGATCCGCAACGAGATCACGGGCCGGACGTTCGCGGCGTTCGAGCCGGCGCTCGACTACTGCGTGGTGAAGATCCCCCGGTGGCCGTTCGACAAGTTCCCGGCCGGCGAGCGCCGCCTTGGCACCCAGATGGCGTCGACCGGCGAGGTGATGGCCGTGGAGCGAACGTTCGAGGCCGCCCTGACCAAGGCGTTGCGCTCGCTCGAGCAGAAGCAGCCGGCGACGTGGGAGCTCGGCCCGGAGACGATCGACCAACCCAACGACCGCCGGCTGTTCGCGCTGCTCGACGCGCTGCGCAACGGCGCGGAGCCGGCGGCGCTTGCGAAGCGCAGCGGCATCGACCCCTGGTTCATCGACCGGCTGGCGAACATCACGCGGCTCGAGGTCGACGGTGGCGTGCGCGAACTGCGGCGGGCCGGCTTCTCCGACGCGATGATCGAGGCACTGCGCGGGGAGACGGTCGAGCCCGCGATGCCGACGTACAAGCTGGTCGACACGTGCGCGGGCGAGTTCGAGGCCGCGACCCCGTACTACTACTCCTGCTGGGAAGAAGAAGACGAAAGTGTCGAGAACCCTTCCCAGCTCACGGGGAAGTCCCGGCCGCAGGCGGGGGATGGGGCGGAGATTCAGCGCACCGCCCTGGTCATCGGCTCCGGCCCGATCCGCATCGGCCAGGGAATCGAGTTCGACTACTGCTCGGTCCACGCCGCTTGGGCGCTCCGCGACGCGGGCGTGCGCGCCGTCATGGTGAACTCCAACCCCGAGACCGTGTCGACCGACTTCGATACGTCGGACCGCCTCTACTTCGAACCCCTCGACCTCGACGGCGCGCTCCATGTCGCACGCGCGGAAGAGGCGAGCGGCGCGCTCGTGCAGTTCGGTGGCCAGACGGCGATCAACCTCGCGCAGCCGCTGCACGACCACCAGGTCACGATCCTCGGCTCGAGCGTCGAGGCGATCGACCTCGCCGAGGATCGCCGCGCATTCGCGCGCTCGCTGGACGCCATCGGGGTTCCTCAGCCGATGGGCGGCACGACCACGACAGTCGAGGAGGCCGAGGCGATCGCCGAGCGGTGCGGCTACCCGGTCCTCGTCCGCCCTTCCTATGTGCTCGGCGGGCGCGCGATGGAGATCGTGCGCAACCGCGAAGAGCTGCGGCGCTACATGGTGTGGGCGGTCGGCGCCATGCCCCGCGGCCAGGTGCTCGTGGACAAGTACCTGCAAGGCGTGGAGGTCGAGGTCGACGCGATCACCGACGGCGAGACGGTCGTCATTCCGGGCGTGATGCAGCACGTGGAACGCGCCGGCGTGCACTCGGGTGACTCCTACGCGGTCTACCCGGCGCCCGGCCTCGAGCGCGGCGAGATCGACCAGGTGGTCGATTACACCATCCGCATCGCGCGCCACTTACGCCTGCGCGGCCTCGTCAACGTCCAGTACGTCGTCCACCGGGGCCGGGTGTACGTCCTCGAGGTCAATCCACGCGCGTCGCGGACGGTGCCGTTCCTCTCCAAGGTCACGGGCGTGCCGATGGTCCAGCTTGCGACCGGCGTCATGCTCGGCCGCACCCTGGCGGATCTCGGTTGGAAAACAGGCCTCTGCCCGAGACGCGATCTCGTCGCGGTCAAAGCGCCCGTGTTCTCGATGAACAAGCTGGCCAAGGTGGACTCGTACCTCGGCCCGGAGATGAAGTCGACCGGAGAGGCGATCGGCATCGCGCGCACCCTGAACGAGGCCCTGCGCAAGGCGTTCGCCGCCTCCGGGATGCACCTCGAGCGAGGCAGCGCCGCACTGCTCACGATCGCCGACGCCGACAAGCCCGAACTCTTCCCGATCGTCTCCAGGCTCGTCCAGCTGGGCTGCAAGCTGGTCGCCACCGACGGCACGGCGCGAGCGCTGCGGGCGGCAGGCTTCTCGCCGCGCGTGGTGGCGAAGATCGGCGAGGAGGGGCCGACGGTCGTCGACGTCATCGTCCGCGGCGAGGTCCAGCTGGTCATCAACACGATGTCGAACATCTACGAGGACCCCGGCGACGGCAACCCTGTGTTCAAGGACGGGTTCGACATCCGCCGGGCCGCGGTCGAGCGACGGATCCCGTGCCTGACCTCCCTCGACACCGCAAGCGCGCTGCTCGAGTCGGCGGTCTACGCGCGCGAGCACATGGAGGTGCGGACGATCGGCGAGTGGCGCGACGAACGTGTTACTGCTTGACGCGCCGGTAACCGGGCGGCGCGAAGTCGCGCGTGGCATGTTTGTCATCGGCTTCGACGCCCCGGAGATCGCCACCATCGCGCGCGCCGGCCAGTTCGTGAACATCCGCTGGTCGCCGGGGCCGCTGCTCCGGCGCCCGTTCTCCATCTACCGCACGGACGGAGGCACTGTCGAAATCGTGCTCAAGGCCGTTGGCGTGGGCACCGCGCAGCTGCTGGCGATGGAGCGCGGCGACCGCGTGAGCGTCCTCGGCCCACTCGGCCGCGGCTTCGCGCTGTCGGGGCGAAGCGTCGTGCTCGTGAGCGGCGGGCTGGGCGTCGCGCCGATGCCGCTGGCCGCGCGCGAGGCGAAAGCGGCGGGCATGGAGGTGACGTGGGTCCACGGCGCGCGGACGGCCGGCGAGCTGTGCACCGAGGCGGACGCCGATCGCGTCGTCTGGGCGACGGACGACGGTTCGCGCGGCTTCCATGGGACCGCGGTCGCGGCCGCGCCCGACGCCGGCATGGTGCTCGCCTGCGGCCCCAACCGCATGCTCGCCGCCGTCGCCGAGCGGTGGCCGGACGCCCAGGTCGCGGTCGAGACGTACATGGGCTGCGGGACTGGCGTGTGCCTGGGTTGCGCGGTGCCTCTGCGCCGCGGCGGCTACGACCGCGCCTGCACGGAGGGGCCGGTCTATCGCGCGGCGGACATCGATTGGACGGGGCTTCCGTCGCGCCTCCACTACGCGGTGGGTGCGTGACGCCGGACCTTGCGGTCGACGTCGGCGGCCTCAGGCTTCGCGGGCCGGTGCTCGCCGCCTCGGGGACGTTCGGCTACGGCACCGAGGTCCCGCTGCTCGAGCGCCGCGCGCTCGGCGCGATGGTGTCGAAGGGCATCTTTCTTCGCCCCCGCCAGGGCACCCCGCCGCCGCGCATCGTCGAGACGCCGAGCGGGATGCTGAACGCGATCGGTCTGCAGGGGCCGGGTGTCGAGGCGCTGATTCGCGACTACGCGCCACAGTGGGCGGGCTGGGACTTCCCGGTGCTGGTCAACATCAACGGCGAGTCTGCGAGCGAGTACGGCGAGCTCGCCGCGAGGCTGGACGGGGTGCCGGGCGTCGCCGGCTTGGAGATCAACATCTCGTGCCCGAACGTCGAGCAGGGTGGGCTTTACTTCGGCAACGACCCGCGGGCGGCAGCGGCGGTGACCGAGGCGGTGCGCAAGCGGACCAAGCTCCCGGTCTGGGTGAAGCTCACGCCCATGGTCAGCGACATCGGGGTCATCGCGCGCGCAGTCGAAGGCGCCGGCGCCGACGCGCTGTGCGCGATCAACACCTTCGTCGGCATGTCGATCGACCTGAACTCTTACCGGCCGCGCCTCAGCTTTCGCACCGGCGGGCTGTCCGGTCCGGCCATCCGTCCCCTCGCCGTGCATCTCGCGCACCAGGCGGCGCGAGCGGTGCGCATACCGGTCCTCGGCATCGGCGGCATCTCTCACGCCGACGACGCGCTCGAGTTCCTGGTGGCAGGCTGTGCGGCGGTCCAGGTCGGGACGGCGACGTTCGTCAACCCGACGGCCATCGCAGAGGTGCACGACGGAATCGCCGCGCACCTCGAGAGCCGTGGGTTCCGGACGCTTGCGGACCTGCCGCGCTACCTTCCTCGAGACTAGCCATGGCAAGCGAGCTCCCACCCCAGGGGCGCGACTCGGAGGTCATTCAGATCCTGGCCACCGAGCACTGGAGCCTGCTCGCCACGCGCGCGCTGACCTACCAGGAGTCGCTCGGCCGCGTGAACATGTTCCTGGCCATCCTCTCCGGCGCCGTGATCGCCCTCGCCCTGGTTGCCCAGGCGGATCACTTCGGGGCCGCCTTCATCAGCGTCGCCGTCTTCATGCTCTCCGTCGTCTTCTTCGTCGGCCTGCTGACCGTGCGCCGACTGCTGATGCTCAATCTCGACGACTACATGTGGGTGGTCGCCATGAACCGGATTCGCAACGCGTATCTCGGCCTTCATCCCGAGCTCGAGCCACATTTCACGACCGCCGGGCACGACGACCTCAGCGGAGTCATGCGGACCCTTGGCGTGGAACCGCTCGGCGCGACGCGCATCGGCTCCGTGTTTCACAGCCTGGTCACGCTGCCTGGAATGCTGGGGGTGATCGTGGCCGCGGTCGGCGGGGCGATTGGGGCCCTGATCGCGTCCGGTTTCGGCGGGCCGCCATTGGTGGTTCTTCTCATCGGGTTGATCTTCTTTCTTGCCGCCATCGCCCTGGTGGCCGTATGGGGGCGCCGCTCCGTCAGGACACAGAACCCGAGCCTGCAACCGCGCTTCCCGACGCCTAAACCGCCAACTTCGTAGCTATCGCCCGTCAGAATCCCTTAGCCATGTTGGAAGTGGAGGGCCTCGCCAAGCGCTACGGGGACGTGCTCGCGCTCCGCGACCTGACGGTCAAGGTCGCCGAGGGCGAGTGCCTCGTCCTGCTGGGGCGCAACGGCGCCGGGAAGACCACCGCGCTGCGCTGCAGGGCCGGCGTGCTCATGCCCAGCGCCGGCACGGTCCGGGTCGACGGCATCGACGCCGCCGACGACGCCGCGGCGGTCCGGGCCAGGGTCGGGCTGATGCCCGAGGTGCCGGGCCTGTACGAGCGCATGTCTGCGCGCAGCTACCTCGACCACTTCGGGGCCATATACGACATCGAACCCGCGATCCGTCGCCGGCGCATCGAAGAGCTGCTCGAGATCTTCGAGCTCACGGACGCGGGCGATCGGTGGCTCGGGACCTTCTCGAAAGGCATGCGCCAGAAGGTCGCGCTCATCCGCGCCACACTTCACCGGCCGCGACTGGTCCTGGCGGACGAACCGACATCGGCTCTCGACCCGGACAGCGCTCGCCGCGCGTGGGCTTACCTTGAGGACCTGCAGAAGGACGGCAGCGCCCTCGTCATCTGCACCCACAGCATGGACGAGGCGGAGCACCTTGCCGGAACCATCGGCATCATGTCCGCCGGCCGCGCGCTCGCCGTCGGCAGCATGTCCGAGCTGCGGAGGCAGTCGGGTCTGAAGGCCAGGCAGGAGGTTCGCGAGCTGCCGAGCCTCCAGGACATCTATCTCGCCATAGTCGGCAACCACCACGGGACCGAGACGCGTGAGCTGGGCGCGACTGGAACGGCGTAAGGCCCAGCTGGTCGCGCGCCGCGACCTGCGCGATGCGGTCAGCGAGCTGCGCCTGATCGCGGCGATGGTCGCGCTCACGCTTGCCATCCCGATCGCGTCCGCGACCGGTGTGCGCGCGCTGGCAGCGTTCGGCGGCGGCACCGCGGTCGTGAACCGGCTGTCGGTCGTGGGTGCGTTCTTCGTCGTGTTCATCCCGGCGAGCTTCTCGCTCGTCCTGGCACTCGAGTCGTTCGTCGGCGAGCGGGAGCGGACGACGCTCGAGGTCTTGCTGTCGACGCCGCTGCGAGAGGCCGAGATCTACGCCGGCAAGGTCGCCGCGGTGCTCGGTGTCTCGCTGACGCTGTGTTACGGCGGACTGCTCGTCTACTGCCTGGTCGCCTTCCCCGGGCTGGGCTACTTCCCGCTCGGCATCCTGCTCGCGCTCGCGCTGTCGACGATCTGCCAGGTGGCTGCGATGGTCGCCGGCGCGGTGATCATCAGTCTCAACGCGCGGACGATGCGTGCCGCCAACGTGATGGCGTCGTTCATCATCCTGCCGATGTCCGTCGTCCTCCAGGTCGAGGCGGCGCTCATTTTGGTCGGCCGCGCGGAGCTGCTGTGGGGCTTTGCCTTGATGATGGCCGTGGTCGCCGTCGTCTTCCTCCGCATGGGGTTCACCGGCTTCTCGCGCGAGGCGCTGCTGGCCCGGGACGCCGGCCTCCGCCAGCCGTGGCGGCGTGCGGGCCGCGCGGTGAGCGCGAGCTTCGCCTCGAGGCCCGGCCTTCCTCGCGTGCTGTGGCTGCGCCGGACGCCACTGCTCATCGCCGCCGCCGGCTTTCCGGCAGGTGCCCTGGTCGGCTACCTGGCCGGCTCGGCGAGCGTCCTGCCCGCGAACGTGGTGAGGCCGGTGCTTACAAGCGTGATCCGGGCCGCGGGTGGCGGCGGCGCCGTCGAGGACGCGGTCGCCATCTTCGCCCACAACCTGCTCGCGTTCTTGCTCATCGCGGCGCTTGCGGTCCTGACCGCAGGAGTCAGTGGCTTCCTGCTGACCTTCGCGCCGGGCTTCCTCCTGGGATTTGCCGCCGCCCTTACCTCATGGAGCTTCGCGCTGACAGGCATCGTGCCCCACGGTTTCATCGAGGTGCCGGCCGCGATCGTCGCCGGCGGCCTGGCGATCCAGATCGGGGCCGCCGCGATCCATGTCGACGCGAAAGGCGGCTGGACGGCCGGAGTCCTCGCCGCCGTCGCCGATTACGTGCGGGCGCTGCGCTGGCTCGTCCCGGCGCTGGCCGCGGCCTCTGTGCTGGAGGTCTTTGTCGGCTGAGCGGCGTCGAACACGCCAGGCCGTAACAGCGTGACGGCCAGGGTCGCCAGTCCAGCGATCGACGCCCCGATGGCCAGCGCCCACGGCGCCCCGGCCAGGGTTGCGAGACCGCCCGAGAAGACGTTGCCGACAGGTCCGGCCCCCGCAAGCGCCTGCGCGTAGAGCGCGATCACGCGGCCGCGGAGGTGGTCGGGCGTCATCGTCTGGATGCGGCTGTTCGTGGTGGCCAGAAAGGAGATCTGGGCGTAGCCGCTGACGCAGAGAGCGACGAGCGAGAGCACGACCACGCGCGAGATCGAAAACTCGAGCAGCGCGGCCACCCAGATCGCCGCCAGCCAGAGCTGGCGGCGCGGGTTGGACCCGATCGCCGGGAAGAACGCCAGCGTCAGAGCCCCCAGCAAAGCGCCGGCGCCCTGTGCGCCGAGAAGGAAGCCGTAGCCCTGCGGGCCCGTGTGGAGCACCTGGTCGGCGAACAGGGGCAGGATCGTCTGCCGGTTCATCGCGAACAGCGAGAACATGGCGACCAGCACGAGCAGCAGTCCGACGGTCGGCTCGCGACGCGCATAGGCCGCGCCCTCGGTGAGGTGGGCCAGCCAGTGCTGATCGTGGCTTCTCGGCTCGAGGCCAGGTAGGTTGCGCATCAGCAGCAGTGCGCCGATGGCCGCTGAGTAGCTGAGCGAGTTCGCGAGGAAGCAGATCGGCACCCCGACCGCGGCGATCAGTACGCCGGCGGCTGCGGGTCCGATCACGGCCGCGCCGTTGAAGACCGAAGAGTTGAGCGCGATGGCGTTGGTGAGGTCGCGCTTGCCGACCATCTCGACGTTGAACGACTGCCTCGCGGGCAGGTCGAACATGGTGATAGCGCCCGTCGCGGCGGCGGCGACTATCACCATCCAGTACTGCGCGTGGCCGCTCGCGCTGAGCGCGAAGAGCGCAAACGACGGGACCATGAACCCCGACTGCGTCAGCAGCAGGACGTTCCGCTTCGGGAAGCGGTCCGCGACGATGCCACCGATCTGGCTGCCCAGCAGCACCGGCGTGAACTGAGCGGCCACGACGAGCCCCACCAGCAGCCCGCTGTGCGTGAGCTCGAGCGAGAGCCACGGCATCGCCACGCTCTGCATCCAGGTGCCGACCGTGGAGACGATCTGCCCGGTGAAGAACAGCCGGTAGTTCCGGTGGCGGAGCGCGCCGAGCATGCGCGCAGGCGCGATTTCAGCCACCCGATACCATCAGTGCGTAATGGCGAAGATTCACGAGGTCGTCGACATCGAGGCGTCGCCGGAGCGCGTCTGGGCGGTCGTCGCAGAGGACGTCAAGAACGCCCCGAAGTGGACCACCAATCTGACGAAGGTGGACAAGCTCGACGATGGCCCGCCCGGACGCGGCACGCAGTACCGCTACCACCTGAGCCTCCCAGGCGGCCACAAGGCGACGCTCGATGTCGAGCAGGACGTGTGGAACAAGCCGAAGAAATGCGCGGGCCGGTTCGTTAAAGGCCCGCTCAAGGGCACGTGGAGCTATACGTACACGCACCGCAAAGACGGCACGACTCGCCTGGTCTATGAGATGGACTATGACCTCGCCGGCCTGTTGCGTTTCGCGACCGGTGTGCTCGGCCCTCAATACGCGGCCGGGATCAGGCACAACATGGAACGGCTCAAGAAATACGTCGAGTCGGGCAAGGGTCCCAAAAGCCGAAGCTGAACGCGCCGGTCAGGGTCGTCTGAACGGCAACAGTTCGAGCTGCTCGAACCGGTCCTGGACCGCGCTGCGCAACTCGGTGACGAGCGCTTTCAGGCGCTCCTGAGCGGCGCCGTCGGAGATGTTCACGACCCGGATGCGGCGCAGCGTCGTCTGCAGCGCGTACAGGCCCGCCGGCTCGTTGCCGGGGAGCCGAGCCGCGGCCGCGCGCACCTCGCGCGAAGCGTCCTCCTGGCCGTGGGTGCGCAGCCAGTTCGCAAGACGGCCGGCCGCGATCACGACCCGCTGCGTCTTCGGATTCAGCGGTGGGCCGACGACGTCGCGCGTTCGGTGTGGCTCCAGCGCGGCGGCGAGGTTGCGCGGTCGGGGCACCGCACGTGCGGCCCGGATCACGTTGCGCGGTCCGAGGATCACGAGCACACCTGACGCGACGAGCAAGACCACGACGACCCCGACGACCGCGTCCAGCATTTTCACCTAGGTTACGCTTGGACGGCGGCGGTTTTGCAAGGCTTAACCATGGGGGTATGAGGGTGGCCGGAGTCGCTGTGGTCACGGGTGCTTCGTCGGGCATTGGCGCCGCCACCGCGGTTGCGCTCGGGCGTGCGGGCTACCGCGTGGTCGCGGGCGCCAGGCGCGTCGAGCGTCTGCGCAAAGTCGTCGGTGAAGGCGGTGTGGCGCTGCACCTGGACGTCACCGACGAGGAGAGCGTCAACGCCTTCGTCGCGGAGACGAAGAAGCGATTCGGCCGCATCTACATGGTCAAC